>NZ_JAGGQC010000022.1:0-208200 GCF_018613455.1 Bacillus sp. ISL-78 | reverse complement strand
AAGATGATCAGGTTGATAGGTCAGAGGTGGAAGCATGGTGACATGTGGAGCTGACTGATACTAATAGATCGAGGACTTAACCAACGCTTTTTAAAAAATGAAATACCTTCTTATTATCTAGTTTTGAAGGAATGAAAATTTCTTCTTGCATTTTCTCAAAAATACGTTATAATAATATATGTCTTGAAAAAATGTTAACATTGTTTGGTGACGATAGCGAAGAGGTCACACCCGTTCCCATTCCGAACACGGCAGTTAAGCTCTTCAGCGCCGATGGTAGTTGGGGGTTTCCCCCTGTGAGAGTAGGACGTCGCCAAGCAGGTTTCATATGGAGGATTAGCTCAGCTGGGAGAGCATCTGCCTTACAAGCAGAGGGTCGGCGGTTCGATCCCGTCATCCTCCACCATTTTACACCTGCCGGTGTAGCTCAACTGGTAGAGCAACTGACTTGTAATCAGTAGGTTGGGGGTTCAAGTCCTCTTGCCGGCACCATTTTTAAGATAGTACAAGCACGAGCCATTAGCTCAGTTGGTAGAGCATCTGACTTTTAATCAGAGGGTCGAAGGTTCGAATCCTTCATGGCTCACCATTTATATGCGGGTGTGGCGGAATTGGCAGACGCACCAGACTTAGGATCTGGCGCCGCAAGGCGTGGGGGTTCAAGTCCCTTCACCCGCATGTTCGCGGAAGTAGTTCAGTGGTAGAATACAACCTTGCCAAGGTTGGGGTCGCGGGTTCGAATCCCGTCTTCCGCTCCACTTTTCGTATGTGCCGGGGTGGCGGAACTGGCAGACGCACAGGACTTAAAATCCTGCGGTAGGTGACTACCGTACCGGTTCGATTCCGGTCCTCGGCACCATCATAAATATGCGCCCGTAGCTCAATTGGATAGAGCATCTGACTACGAATCAGAAGGTTGTAGGTTCGACTCCCGCCGGGCGCACCATGTTTTTATCGGGAAGTAGCTCAGCTTGGTAGAGCACTTGGTTTGGGACCAAGGGGTCGCAGGTTCGAATCCTGTCTTCCCGACCACGTGATTTTTAATGAATGGGGCCTTAGCTCAGCTGGGAGAGCGCCTGCCTTGCACGCAGGAGGTCAGCGGTTCGATCCCGCTAGGCTCCACCATTTTTCAATCAGAAACTTATATTATATTGGCGGTGTAGCTCAGCTGGCTAGAGCGTACGGTTCATACCCGTGAGGTCGGGGGTTCGATCCCCTCCGCCGCTACCAATAAATATAAGGACCTTTAGCTCAGCTGGTTAGAGCAGACGGCTCATAACCGTCCGGTCGTAGGTTCGAGTCCTACAAGGTCCACCATATTCATTTTTTAAAAGCCGTGGAGGTATACCCAAGTTCGGCTGAAGGGATCGGTCTTGAAAACCGACAGGGGAGTCAAATCCCGCGGGGGTTCGAATCCCTCTACCTCCTCCATTTTTTTCTAAAAGCAGCGAGTTGTTTTAAAACAACCTTACATAAAGGATGCGGACGAAACAATATTCACGAAAACTTGATGCGAATCGTTTCATTATTACCGTCGCGGGGTGGAGCAGTCCGGTAGCTCGTCGGGCTCATAACCCGAAGGTCGCAGGTTCAAATCCTGTCCCCGCAATTATTAGGTCCCGTGGTGTAGCGGTTAACATGCCTGCCTGTCACGCAGGAGATCGCGGGTTCGATTCCCGTCGGGACCGCCATTATTTAAATTGAATACATATGTGGCTCAGTAGCTCAGTCGGTAGAGCAAAGGACTGAAAATCCTTGTGTCGGCGGTTCGATTCCGTCCTGAGCCACCATATCTTACAAAATTACGGCGATTGTGGCGAAGTGGTTAACGCACCTGATTGTGGTTCAGGCATTCGTGGGTTCGATTCCCATCAGTCGCCCCATTTCGCGGGTGTAGTTTAGTGGTAAAACCTCAGCCTTCCAAGCTGATGATGAGGGTTCGATTCCCTTCACCCGCTCCAAATATGGGCCTATAGCTCAGCTGGTTAGAGCGCACGCCTGATAAGCGTGAGGTCGATGGTTCGAGTCCATTTAGGCCCACCATATTCATATTGTTCCGCAGTAGCTCAGTGGTAGAGCATTCGGCTGTTAACCGAACGGTCGTAGGTTCGAGTCCTACCTGCGGAGCCATGGGGAAGTACTCAAGAGGCTGAAGAGGCGCCCCTGCTAAGGGTGTAGGTCGCGCGAGCGGCGCGAGGGTTCAAATCCCTCCTTCTCCGCCAGTTGGCCCGTTGGTCAAGCGGTTAAGACACCGCCCTTTCACGGCGGTAACACGGGTTCGAATCCCGTACGGGTCATAACAAAAAAGGAAGCATACATTCATGTATGCTTCTTTTTTTTATTTTTTTTCCTTGATATAACCATCTTTTTGTTTATAGGGAATGTCTCCAAGTTGGGATTCTATATTTTCTTCTTTCAGGGTTTCTTCATATGCCTTTTGCTTTTTGTTCGGTATATCCACTCTCGCTTTTCCTTCGATATCATTTGCGGCAAATCCTTCATAGTCTTCAGGAAATCCATCCGTTTCATCCTCGTTTTTATAAAGATCATTGTAATTGTCATGATCGCCGGTATAATCAGATGGCGTTTCTGATGTACCAAATTTGGCCACTTCACCAAAGCTATCTTCTTTAGCCGCCATTTCGATTCCATGACGATTTTCAAAATGATCACCCTTGGATGGAATCAGTATATCCTCTTCCACTGGCCTGTCTTGTGAAAGCTTTCGTTCTGGGGCATGCTCGACACAGTAGAGGGTGCTTGGGATCGCTTCAAGCCTCTCGATGGGGATTTCCTTATTGCAGGTTTTACAATGGCCATATGCTCCTTCTTCCATGGCCTTCAAAGCTTCATCGATTTTCTCCATTTCGGATTGTGCATGCTCATCGAGCGCTTGATTCCGTTCCATCTCGAATAATTCCGTCCCTAGGTCAGCAGGATGATTATCATAGGATGATAATTCACCTACGGATTCCGTCTGGCTTTTATCCAGAACGGATTGTTCATCATTTTGAATTCTATTACATAGCTCATTTTTTTCCTGAAGCAGTTCTTTTTTGAATTTTTGCGTTTGTTGTTTCGTTGCCATATTAAATTCACTCCTTCTAAAGTCCAAATCTCTTTTTATATTGGTAAGGTGGTTGTATTATCTATTAATCTATTACCCGAATCTGAAGGTAGGAAAACAATATGGTGCGGAAGATAGAAAAAAGGACTGAGCGGATGGGCTCAGTCCCCGGAGATTATATAAGATAGCTGATGAATAATCCAATGGCCATGAGTAAGCCAAAGAAGGTGTTCGTTTGGGCAGTGGCTTTCATTGCCGGCACCATCGTGATCGGCTGTGTTTTACCTACGAAGCCTTTTATTGCGGCCATGGCCTTCGGTATGCTAAGGAAGGCAAGGAGAATCCAAGCCGTAACGTTTCCGGTAAGAACGAGCCCAACAAGCCATAGATAAGAGAAAGCGAACATGATTGCCATGAATGTCAGGGCGTTTTTCCTGCCCATCACGACTGGCATCGTTTTGCGGCCATGTGCCTTATCCCCATCATGATCACGAAGGTTATTGGATAAGTTGATCAGCCCTACCAGTATCCCACTTGGAATGGCAATTAAGATGGCTGTTGAAGAAACATCACCGGTTTGAATGAAAAAGGCGATCAGGATTATCAAAAAGCCCATGAACAATCCAGAAAAAAGTTCCCCGAACGGTGTATATGAAATGGGCAGGGGACCGCCTGTATAAAGGTAGCCGACAAGCATGCAAACGAGGCCTACTGCAGCAAGCCACCAAGATGATGCGGCACAGATATAGATTCCGATGATCAAGGCGATGGCATACATGCCAAGGGCCAAGTTCATGATTAGTCTGGGGGTCATCCCATGACGGACGATCCCGCCTCCGATGCCTACGGATTCCTCCGTATCCAGGCCTCTCTTGAAATCATAGTATTCATTGAATAAATTGGTTGCAGCTTGAATCAGGATACTTGCAATCATCATGGCAGCGAATAGTAACCAATTCACTCCATCTTCCAAAAGTGCAATCACAGTTCCAAGTAAGACCGGGACAAAAGCTGCGGTTAGTGTATGTGGACGAATTAACTCCCACCAAATCTTCCAGGTCCGTTTAAGGGGAAGTCCGTCGTATTCTGTTTGCATTATTTCTCTCCTCAAAATCATTATTGGTTCTCTCGAAATTATAACAAATATTGAAATGTTGCACAAAAGGTTAACCTAATAAATGCAGGAAAAGTGGGTATGGGTGTAATTGAAATTCATGGGTGATGCATTTCCAAAATCAAGGGTATTTCTCTACATTCGCTAAGATTCATATAATAAGGAAAAAAGCAGGGAAGAATCGTTGGTGAAAGGGGCGTTTTATTGACATGAGGTTCAAGGGAGGTGTATCTTTAAATAGGTTAAATAGCTTTTAAAATGTACACTTGGGGGGATTTTTTTGGCTATCTCAGAGGAAACTGAACAGTTTCAGGGACTGGCTTCAGCTATAAAAAAGGCGAAGGACTTGAATGATCAAGTTCTATTCAGTCATATTAAGAAGATTAAATGCAACAACCCCCTTTCATTTTATCAAGCTGGAAGAGAACGGTATGCAGGTGAACGCTTTTTCTGGGAGGACCCTGCAAAGGAAATAACCATCACCGGTTTAGGCAATGTTAAGAAACTCAAAGCGGCATCGAATGCCGAACGTTATAGAGAAGTCGAAAAGAGCTGGATCAAACTGCAGATTGATGCTGTCAAAACAGGAGTGACCGATGTAGAAGCGACAGGTCCTTTACTGTTTGGGGGCTTTTCTTTTGATTATGAAACTGACAGTACGCTCCTTTGGAATCAGTTCGGGGACAACCTGTTTTATATACCTGCCTTCATGCTGTCAATAGTGGGGAAACAAGCTTACTTAACGACAAACTTACTTTGTTCGCCTGATGATTCAGAAAAACTCTTCATAGATATGATAAATGAACGGGAAGCTTTCCTCTTCGAAAGCTTGGATGGCAATGGATTGAATGCAAATTCCCTTGTTATGCAGAGGGAAGTCGAACCAGAGGAATGGAAGCGGACGGTCGCAGAGGCTGTTCAGGAAATCAAGACGACAGATCTCGACAAGATTGTTTTGGCAAGGGAGCTTCGACTTGGTTTTGAACGTTCCATCGATTCAGGGAAAGTGCTTGAACAATTGATTGCTGAGCAGCCATTGAGTTATATTTTCAGTTTGGAGGCTGGTGGTGACTGTTTTGTCGGTGCCACTCCCGAACGTTTAATTAAGAAACAGGGAAATGAAGTTTTTTCTACCTGTCTTGCCGGATCGATGCGGCGAGGGAAAGATGAGCAAGAAGATGTTTGTCTTGGTGAAGAATTGCTTCATGACCAAAAGAATTTACAAGAGCATCAATATGTCGTGTCGATGATATCCAATGCTTTTGATTCTGTATGCGAAAAGGTGATGGTCCCGGCCGAACCGACACTTATGAAAAACCGTCATATCCAGCATTTGTACACACCGGTTTGCGGTATATCCAAGGAAGGTGTCACGATTTTTGAATTTGTCGAGAACCTCCATCCCACACCTGCCATGGGCGGACTTCCAAAAGAAAAGGCTGTTGTCCGGATTCGGGAATTGGAAGGTCTGGAACGCGGGTTTTATGCGGGTCCTTTAGGCTGGGTGGATACGTATGGGAACGGGGAATTCGCTGTAGGGATACGTTCTGCCCTGATACAGAACAATGAGGCATCGCTCTTTGCCGGATGCGGAGTTGTGGAAGATTCGACACCCGAAAGTGAATTCCGGGAAACGGGGATTAAATTCAATCCGATGTTAAGTGCTTTAGGAGGAAATCTTAATGAATGACCGAGATGCATTGACAGCGTATGCTGCTTCATTCGTCGATGAGCTTGCACAAAATGAGGTGGGACATGTGGTGGTGAGCCCAGGTTCACGATCCACGCCCCTGGCTTTGCTGCTAGCGGAAAATCCTGATATTGAAATTCATATTAATGTGGATGAGCGTTCGGCTGCTTTTTTTGCCCTTGGTTTGGCTAAGGCTTTAAAAGAACCTGTCGGACTTCTTTGTACGTCCGGTACAGCCGCTGCAAACTATTACCCAGCCGTCATCGAGGCTTTCTATTCAAGAGTGCCGCTTATTGTACTTACCGCTGACCGTCCGCATGAATTGCGTGATGTCGGAGCCCCGCAGGCAATCGATCAGATACACCTTTACGGGAGACATGTAAAATGGTTTGTCGAAATGGCACTTCCTGAAAGCACGGATGGGATGATGCGGTATGCCAGAACGGTCGGTGCAAGGGCAGTGGCTACAGCGGCCGCTGAACCGGCAGGGCCTGTACATTTGAATTTCCCGCTTCGGGAACCATTGATTCCGGACCTGGACCAAGCAAAGGAGTACCGGCAAAATAAAAGGAAGCCTTCAGTGTTGATTGACAGTGGAGAACGGTCATTGTCCGCATCACAAGTAGAAGCGGTTGCAACTACATTGTCAAAAGCTAAGCAAGGTATCATTGTATGTGGCGAATTACCGCATCCAGAGATGAAGGAAGCCATTGTCGCATTAGCGAAAAAACTTGCTTTTCCGGTACTGGCTGATCCCCTTTCACAGTTAAGGAGCGGAAGGCATGATAAAGCCGTCATCATTGATGCGTACGATACGTTTCTGCGCGATGAAACGGCAAAAGAGGCGTTCAGGCCGGAAGTGATCTTGCGATTCGGGGCAATGCCTGTTTCTAAACCGTTATTGTTATTCATGAAAAAGCAAAAACAGGCGATTACTTTGGTCGTCGATGGCGGAGCAGGCTGGAGGGAACCAGCCGGTTTGGCAACGAATATGATTTACAGCGAAGAGAAAGATTTTTGTCTGCGAATAGCTGAAAGCATTACTTCTTCCCCTGATGATGAATGGCTTCGCTTATGGCAAACCGTCAACGGAGCGACGAAGGATGCCTTAGCCTCCGTAAGGGATGAAGCGGAGTTAAGCGAAGGCAAGCTGTTCGCCTTGCTTGCTGATATGATGCCATTGGAGTCGACGTTATTTGTCGGGAATAGTATGCCTATACGAGATTTGGACACTTTCTTTTTGAATAATGAAAAAGGAATCCAAACCATTGCCAATCGCGGGGCGAATGGTATCGATGGTGTCGTTTCCACTGCACTTGGCGTGAGCACGGTATCGAAAAATACGGTGCTGGCAATCGGGGATTTAAGCTTTTTCCATGATATGAATGGCTTGCTTGCAGCAAAACTTCAAAAACAAAATATCACGATTTTGCTGGTTAATAATGATGGCGGCGGCATTTTTTCCTTCTTGCCGCAGTCAAATGAGAGGGAACATTTCGAAACGCTATTCGGCACGCCTCATGGGCTTGATTTTTCACATACTGCCCAGCTTTATGGCGGTAAATACAACAAGGTGCAAAATTGGGATGAGTTCAAGAAGGTATTTACAGAGTCGTTCGAAATCCAAGGTCTGAAAATCATCGAAGTACCGACAGAAAGAGAGTCCAATTTACAAAAGCATCGAAATTTGTGGAGCTTTGTTTCCCAGGAAATAAAAATGGTGTTAGACAGGGAAATATCATGAATATTGTCAGCAAGGATGTCAATTATGCTGTTGAAATAACGGGAAATGGGGATCCTCTTGTACTTTTGCATGGATTTACGGGAAATCGGGATACATGGAAATTTCTCATCCCGCTACTGAGTGACAGGTATACGCTGATCATGGTCGACATCATCGGACATGGCATGTCTGCGTCACCAGCCGATCATCGAAGGTATGAGCTGGAAAATGTGGCTGAGGATATCAAGTATATTTTGGATGTGTTACATTTCCCGAAAGCCCATATTCTTGGATACTCGATGGGCGGAAGGCTCGGATTGGGATTTGCCTGTTTGTATCCTGAATATGTTGATACACTGATACTGGAGAGTGCATCACCAGGTCTTTTAACAGAAGAGGAACGGGAAATCCGAAGGGGAAATGATCGGAAGCTTGCCGAACGGATTCTTGCAAACGGCATGGAAGCGTTTGTGGATCAATGGGAAAACATCCCGCTGTTTGAAAGCCAAAAACGGTTGTCGGCCAAAACCAGGTCAGCCATTCGGGAGCAGCGGTTGGCCAATGACCCTGCCGGCCTTTCCAATAGCCTCCTTGGCATGGGGACCGGCAGTCAGGCTTCTTACTGGGAACAACTGCAAACCCTTGATTTCCCGGTGCTCCTTTTAACCGGTGAACTTGACCATAAGTTTTGTCGAATAGCGGACTCGATGAAAAAAAAGCTGAAGCGCGCCGAATGGAAAATAATAAATGATGCGGGACATGCGATTCATGTGGAAGTTGGAGAAAAGTTTGGTAAAATAATAAGTGAGTTTTTAAAGCGAAATATAGGGAGGAATTAATGTGACGATTCAATGGGAAACAATACGTGAATATGATGAGATTTTATATGAAAAATATAACGGGATTGCGAAAGTGTCCATCAATCGACCGCATGTACATAATGCATTCACGCCAAAAACGACTGCTGAGATGATTGATGCATTCGCAAGGGCGCGTGATGATTCCAGCATTGGTGTCATTATTTTAACAGGTGTAGGCGGCAAAGCATTCTGTTCAGGCGGAGACCAAAAAGTTCGCGGAAATGGCGGATATGTGGGTGAAGATAACATTCCGCGTCTAAATGTTCTTGATTTGCAACGTTTGATCCGCGTCATTCCAAAACCGGTCGTAGCCATGGTGGCAGGATATGCAATTGGCGGAGGTAATGTCTTGAACGTGGTATGTGATTTGACGATTGCTGCTGACAATGCAATTTTCGGACAAACTGGACCGAATGTTGGAAGCTTTGATGCTGGTTATGGTTCTGGCTACCTTGCACGTATCGTGGGTCATAAAAAGGCGCGTGAAATCTGGTACCTATGCCGTCAATACAATGCACAGGAAGCATTGGATATGGGATTGGTCAACACGGTCGTGCCTTTAGACCAATTAGAAGCGGAAACGGTTAAATGGTGTGAAGAAATGCTTGAGAAGAGCCCGACTGCACTTCGTTTCTTGAAAGCGGCAATGAACGCCGATACGGATGGCCTTGCAGGTCTTCAACAATTGGCTGGTGACGCTACACTTCTATACTATACAACAGAAGAAGCAAAAGAAGGCCGCGATGCATTCAAAGAAAAACGCACTCCGGACTTTGGGCAATTCCCTCGTTTCCCTTAATGAAGCGCGTGAATCGATGAGACTGACAGCTTGGCGGAAAATCGCCGGGCTGTTTTCTATATCAAAAAGGAAGAGGGGAAGCAGAAATGGCAGAAGAAAAGTTGCCGAACTGGCTGAAAAATCGGGCGCATCTTTCACCGGATCGCCCGGCAATTGAGTTTGAAGGTCATACGTATAGCTTTCTTGAACTGTATACTTTATCGGAGAAGATGGCTGGCAGGCTGGCAAGCATTGGTCTGGGCGCTGGCGATTCATGCGCAGTTTTGCTCCGTAACCATATCGATGGTGTTGTCGTTATCCATGCACTATTTCATCTCGGTGTGAAGATTGTGATGCTGAATAATAAGCTAACGGCAAAAGAGCTGTCCTGGCAGATCGAGGACAGCAAAACTGCCTATCTGGTTTCGGAAGGGTCCTTCTCTGTCAAACTCGCTGATATTGGTGAGACTCTCCCGGATTTGAAGCTTCACTTAATGGAAGAATTGCCGGATGAAGGAACAGCAGGGATACTTCAAGAGTTTTACCTTGAGGATACCGCTACGATCATGTATACATCCGGTACGACAGGAAATCCAAAAGGGGTCATCCAAACATTCGGCAACCATTGGTGGAGTGCCGTTGGGTCTGTTCTGAACCTTGGATTGCATGAAGAGGATTCTTGGTATTGTGCGGTTCCGATCTTTCATATTAGCGGTTTATCCATCTTGATGAAAAATGTGATTTATGGCATGAAAGTCGTTTTGGCGGAACGTTTCGATGAACGGGAAGCAAACCGGAGCATCCAGGAAAATGGCGTGACGATCATTTCGGTCGTGACGGCGATGCTGAATAGGATGGTGCAGGATATGAAAGGAACAAGCTATCCAAAAACCTTCCGCTGTTTCCTGTTGGGCGGCGGCCCTGCACCCGTCCATTTGCTTGAGGTATGTAAGGAGAAAGGGATTCCCGTCTATCAAACATATGGGATGACCGAAACGTCTTCACAGATTGTGACACTGGCACCGGAATATAGCATGACAAAAATCGGCTCTGCGGGAAAGCCTTTGTTTCCTTCGCAGTTACGGATTGAGAAAGATGGCACGATGTGTGAACCGGGTGCAGTGGGGGAAATCGTGGTTTCAGGTCCGAATGTGACGAAAGGCTATTTTAATCGGATGGATGCTACACAGCAGGCCATTACCGATGGATGGCTTTATACTGGGGACCTTGGTTATCTCGATGAGGAAGGTTTTTTATATGTGCTTGACCGACGCTCGGATTTAATCATTTCCGGCGGTGAAAATGTCTACCCAGCAGAGATTGAAAATATCCTTAGTAAGCACCCGGATGTGTTCGAAGCGGGAGTGACGGGGACAGAAGATGAAAAATGGGGACAGGTCCCGCTTGCTTTTGTTGTCCTGCATCAAGGTGCAGAGCTAGGTGAGAGTGAACTGCTGGAATATTGCAGGGAGTTTTTGGCATCCTATAAGATTCCCCGGAACGTGATATTTTGTAAGGAGCTTCCCCGGAATGGCGCAAGCAAGCTTCTGAGAAGGGAACTGAAGAAGGAGATGGGGGAATGGTAATGAAGTTATCCTCCATTTCCCTAAAGCTCATCAAGGCCCCTTTAAAGCGGCCATTCAAAACGCATCTCGAAACGGTAAGCGACCGGGAAGTGATAGTTGTCGAAGCCATGGATGAAGACGGAATGATTGGATACGGGGAAGCTGTCCCTTTTACAAGTCCTTGGTATACCGAGGAAACGATCAAAACATGCTTTCATATGTTGGATGACTTCCTAATCCCGCTGACATTGGCCAGTCAGATCGGGCATCCTGAAGAGCTGCCGAATTTATGGAGCGGAATCAGGCGGAATGCAATGGCGAAGTCGGCTTTAGAGCAGGCAATCCTCGATTTATATGCGAAGCAGAAAGGAGTCTACCTTGGACGGCTGTTTGGCGGCGAACGAAGTGAAGTGGCCGCTGGCGTAGTCATTGCATCGAATGATATAGAAGATGCGATGCGCCAGATCGAGGATTTTTCCGGATCCGGTTATCAGCGATATAAAATAAAAATAAATCCTCAAAATGATCTGGAGTTTTTAGCGGAAATCCGTCGGGCCTATCCCGATATCCCGCTAATGGCAGATGCCAATTCAGCGTACACTCTTGATGACATCCCTCATTTGCAGAAGCTTGATGACTTTAAGCTGATGATGATTGAGCAGCCGCTGAGGCATGATGACATTGTGGAACATTCATTTTTGCAGAAACAGCTGCAGACACCCATTTGCCTTGACGAAAGCATAAATTCATTTCATGATGCCAAAAGTGCACTGTCGCTCCAGAGCTGTGGGGTCATCAGCATTAAGATGGCTAAAGTCGGCGGCTGGATGGAAGCTGTGAGAATCCATGATCTATGCCTGGGAAATGATGTGCCCGTTTGGTGCGGCGGAATGATTGAATTTGGCATTTCACGTGCACATAATATTGCACTTGCCTCATTAAAAGGGTTCACGATTCCCGGGGATATATCATCTTCTTCCCGTTATTGGGATGGAGATATAATCGACCCTGAAGTCATCGTCGAAAATGGCATGATCCAAGTTCCCGATAAAGCTGGAATCGGTTTTGCCATCAATGAAAAGCGGCTAAAGGAATTGACTACATATAGTAAACTGTACAAGTGAAACATCAAAGGAGGTGCACGGCCCACCTCTTTTGATCAATTATTGATCCTATCTCCTTTTACCCCCACGATCTATGTAACTTACCCAATTAGTACTTTATTGGACGAAAACCCCACCCTTTTGGAACATGACTTTAATAGGATACTAACAGTCGGCGGAGAGGGAACGACTGACAGAAATCAACCTGAACATTTTTTATTTGACTGCAGATACTTTACAAAAACCATTTAAATGGCCGATAAACCATAATTTTTTCGGAAAATGGGGATTTGTCTATTTTTCCTTTATTGGATTATTTTGTATAATGAATGAAAAGAATGACAACCAAAGGGAAAAGGGGGGAAGAGTGTATGAAAAAACCGTACCTTATTGCGGAAATTCTACTAAGAAGGGGCATGCCTGACTATGTCATAAAAGAAGTGACGGCTTTGAAGGAGTGCGAGCTGTTTCTTTTGAAGAGAAAGTGGGGCCTATATGACCGGAAGACGGGTGCGTAAATAATGAAATCAAAAAGGGAACCGTTTTCAAGCCGGTCCCCATGCGTTTAAGGTTTTTTTAGCCGGTACCTATTGACTGGACGGCCTATGCTGCCATATTGTACGTCAAGCTGAAGAACTTCTTCGCCATGCAAGTATTCAAGATAACGCCTAGCTGTAACTCTGGCGATTCCAATCCCATCAGCCACTTCTTCTGCAGATAGTGACCCAGGCTGGGTCTTTATGAATTTCGTCACTTGCTCAAGAGTCGCGCCATTCAATCCTTTCGGAACATCATATTTCGGACTCGCTCCAGAATGTGTCTTATTTTGAAAGAGGATTCGGTCGAGCTGATTTTGGGAAATTTGATGATCAGGTTCAACCTCCATCCGAAAAGCATAGTATTGTTCCAGCGTATGTTTTAGCCTATCGAATTTAAATGGCTTGATTAAATAGTCAAAGGCCCCGTTCTGTATCATTTTTCGAATCGTTTTCTGATCATTTGCCGCTGAAATGATGATGACATCCACATCAATTTGCTCTTTTCTAATTTGATAAAGTGTATCAACCCCGTTTAAAGATGGCATGAAGATGTCCAAAATGACAAGATCGGGTTTAGACTGCCTGATTTTTTCCAGACCTTCAAGCCCATTGGAAGCTGTATCAACGACTTTAAAGGCAGGCAGGCGCTCGATGAACTGTTTGTTGACCTCTTGGACCATTGGGTCATCTTCAATTAAAAGTACACGAATTTCGTTAGTCATTTTGGTTCTCCTCTATATCATGCATCGGAAAAGAAAGAAAAAAGCTTGTTCCCTCATTAGGGCGTGTCGTGAATTTCATTTCGCCGTTCGCTTTTTTTACAATTTGGTCTATTAGATAAAGACCAATTCCTGATCCTTCCGCACCTTTTGTTGTAAAACCATACTCGAATATATCTTTATGAATGTCCTCGGGAATGCCGGGCCCATTATCCTCAAGCACGATTTGACAATGACGTTCATCCTGGTAGATGGATAGATAAACCTGTTTTGTTTCCTCTGAACAATGTTTTAGCGCTGCGAATGAGTTTTCGATCAGGTTTCCGATTATCAAAACAAAATCGTGATGATCCAAACCAGCGGGGAAGCGGTCCAATTTTGTGTGTTTGTCCATGATGAGCTCGATCCCGAGTTCCCGTCCCAAGGAGATCTTACTTAATATCAACCCCACTAAATTATCATCGTGAATGTGCTTCGTTAAAAACCTGGTCAATTCCTCTTGTTCTTCCGTGATCTGAAAAATGTAATGCAGCGCTTCGTCAAGATTACCTAGCTGGATCAATCCTGCTATCGTATGAAGTTTGTTCATATGTTCATGGTTTTGAACGCGCAGGGCTTCAACGAATGCTTTGACACTAGTCAACTCTTCAGCTAGCTTCGTCACATCGGTGCGATCCTGGAAAATGGCCACGGCACCGATCGTTTTATCCGCAATCTTTATCGGTACCCGGTTGCTTACAATATTCCTGTTTTGAACGGAGATTTCCTGATTGAAGATGGGAGATGTCCGATCGAGCACTTCCGGGAGACGGGTATCGTGTATGATATCATTGATATCCTTGCCTATGACGGCACCGTCGATCTTGAATATCTGCTTAGCCTTTTCATTGAAAATCGTGATGGCCTGATTATTATCTATGGCGATGACCCCTTCATGCATGGCATTGAAAGCGGCTGTCCTTTCAACCAACATCCGTGAAATTTCATGGGGTTCCAGTTGGAAGGTTTCTTTTTTTATCCTTTTTGCCATGAGCCAAGAGCCGCAAACACCGAATAGAAGGGTAAGCACCAGGATAATCGCGATTTCGCCTTTCAGGTCCTTGATTAATTCCGGTATCGTAGGCAGGATATTCCCGACCAGCACGACGCCGATTTGCTCTCTATCTCCATCAAGGATCGGGACAAAGGCACGCACGGAAATGCCAAGCTCGCCAGCAGCCTTTGAAAGGTATTCGTGTTCAGCGAACGCAGCGCTTTCATCACTGCTGCTGGATGGGGTCCCCAATTGACTGAATACCGGGTGGGAATAGCGTATATGCTGATTGTTGAGTACAACTATATAATCCGCTTGATGGATTTTCCTTAAGTTTTCAATAATCGGGTTAAGCTGCGTCCATCCTTCAGGATCATGGACCAATTTCTGTACTTCAGGGAGTTCGGCAATGGTATGGGCTGTGATCATGGATCGTTTGCCGATTTCATCTTCCCTGACCGAAACGATATTTCCGAATATAAAAATCCCGCCTATTAGTATCGAAAAAGCGACGATTACGAATGATAGCAGGGTGATTTTAATTTGAATGGGCATATGAAAGGATTTATCCATTGGTTTTCCTCCATTACTTCTATACTTAATAGTAACAGAATTTCTATCACTTTTCGCTATTTTTCGCGCAGTGTATTACGACAGTAAAAAGCTGTGATAGAATAGTGATAATGTGAAGTGAGCGGTGAGGAGTTGTCGGTATGCGTGCATTATGGGGGTATTTATTGTTAATTGGCTTGGGGCTGTTGATAGCCGTGTATATATCGTTTCAATCGTTCTTTACCAGCTTCGGTTTCAATTTGCCGAAGGATGAGGAGCAGGTCGGGATGAAGGATCAAATCGTGATCAAGTTCAGTCATGTCGTTGCCGAAAATACACCTAAAGGGCTAGCTGCTAACCGGTTTGCCCAACTTGTTGATGAATATACAGACCATCGTGTCAAAATAGAAGTTTATCCTAATCAGTCATTATATAGTGATCAGGAAGAAATCGAGGCATTACAAGAAAATAAGGTGCAGATGATTGCACCGACTGCATCTAAAATTACGAGCATCTCAAAGAAATGGATGCTATTGGACCTCCCTTACGTCTTTCCAACGGATGCTGCCTTGCAGGAAGCGCTGAATGGGGAAGTGGGGGAAGAGCTGCTTAACCAGCTGAACACCATCGATATCGAAGGACTCGCATTTTGGTCGAATAACTATAAACAGATTACAAGCAGTAAACCGATACGGCATCCAAGTGATTTTGCAGGAAAGCATTTCAGAATCATGCCAAGTGCAGTCCTGGAAAGCCAATTCAAGCATTTTGGGGCGACAACTTCTGTCCTGGAGTTTAATGAAACGTTCAAAAGCCTTGAAATCAACGAAACGGACAGCCAGGAAAATACGATTTCGAATATCTATTCCAAGAAATTATATGAAGTGCAAAAATATTTAACGATCAGTGATCATGGCTATTTAGGGTATGTAGTCATGATAAACGAGCAATTTTGGAACAAGCTTCCATTGGATATTCAGCAGCAAATCCAACGGGCGATGGATGATACAACGAAATGGCTATGGATCAAATCAAATGAATTGAATCAGGAACAGCTAAAGGAAATCCAGCAAAAATCGAATATCGACATCTATACACTGTCAGATGAGGAAAAGAAAGAATGGATGGATGAGATGACCGTCATCTATCCGGAATTCGAACCAACGATTGGAACCGAATTGATGACGAAAATGGAAAAGATCCGTGAGAAGTACTTAAAGGATGACTAACGTATGGGAATCCCATTGAAAGGGGTTCCCTTCTTCTTTATCGTTCCCGATAGAATGACTCCTCTGGATTTTGTAAAAAATCAATCATCTCTTCATAATCATATGTTTTTAAAACCAAACCATTTTCATCAAACACGATGAATGCAGGTTCTTTCTTTAATTCAAGTTTTGGATATTGCTCATTCAATGACTTGTAAGATGCTTCATTTGTAATTGGGCCCACATTGGTTATATTACTCTCTTCTAGTAAATCATATGTAATTTCTTTACCAACGGCTTGGAGCGAATACAGGCAAAAGATTCGGATAGATTCTAGCGTAATCATCTTTTTCATCCGTGCAAGCAACTAGCATCGGTAGGAGTAGAAACGTTAAACTTCCATTTATGATCTTTTTTATATTTTCCCCTATCTATACTTACATTTAATTATTCCATAAATTGTAATAATTAAAGTTTAACATAGGTTGCTTAAGAACAGGAGGCCATCATGCTTTGTCAGGGCTGACAAAATGAAATGGAACTTTTTAGAGTACCGAGGCACAAAAAAGAAGCGGATCCAAAGGGAGCCGCTTCTTTCTCGTCTATTGCAAGGCAGTTTGCAGTGTCTTGATGTTTTTTTCCATTAAACTGAAGTAATCTTCGCCGGCTTCGATATCTTTATCCGTCAACACGGAAAGGTTATGGAGCTCAAGTGATTTCGCTCCCATTTCCTTTTGGATGATTTCAGTAAGTTTAGAACTGATATTCTGCTCAAAGATGACGTAGTTCAAGTCTTCTTTTTCAGCCATGGTTACGATTTTCCCCAGTTCCTTTTGAGAAGGTTCGTTTGAAGAAGTTAGTCCTGTGACGCCAATTTGTTCCAATCCGTACCGTTCCTCCCAATAACCATATGCAGAATGGGAAACGATGATCTTATTGGTACGGCCCGACTCGATCGTCGTCGCGAATTTTTCATCAAGTGCCTCAAGCTTTTCGGAAAGCTCATTGAAATGGCTGTTGAAGTATTCTTCCTTTTCCGGCATTTTTTTCGTTAATTCGTCCTTGATGGTTTTAGCCATGTCAATGGAATAGACGGGATCTAACCACAAATGGGGATTAACGCCCCCATGGTCATGACCATCTTCTTCATGAGCATGTTCCTCTTCATGCTCATGCTCCTCCTCATCAAGATGAACCGTTTCGCCCACCGCAATTGTGCTGACGCCTTCTTTGCTTAGAATTGGTTCAGCCTTGGTTACAAAGCCTTCAAGATTATAGCCAATATAGAAAAACAGGTCTGACTCAGCCATTTTAACAATATCTTTTTGAGAGGGTTCGAATGAGTGTTCATCCGTTCCTGGAGGATAAACCGTCTCGACATTCACGTACTCCCCGCCAATGGCTTCAGTGAAGTATTGTAAAGGGTAAACCGTCGTATATATATCCAAGGCATCCTTGTTTTCTTCTTTACCCGATTCTCCCTTTGAGTTGCCGCAGGCTGACAGAAATACTGCAGTAACAAGGAAAAGGGAGAGCAATGCTCGAATTTTCATATGATATGCTCCTTTATAATTCGTATTGATTACGATTTGAATTTTATATGGTAAAAACGAAATGATTACGATTTGACTTCTGTATGATACAAAAGATTGCAAAGGAAAGCAAGGGTTTTTTTATTGGTCCTCACTTTTTTCTTTTTTTTTCGGGAACAAGGTCAATGCCCCCTGGATGAAACGGATGACATTTAAGAATCCGGATGAGTGCTAACCAGCTTCCTTTTATAGGTCCGAAACGATTGACCGCTTCCAAACCATAATGGGAACAAGTTGGATAAAAACGGCAGGTGGGCGGTTTTAATGGAGAAATGGCAACTTGGTAAAAACGGATGATTCCCATTACTATTTTTTTCAGCACGATGCTTTCAGCTCTTTTCGAGTAAATTGACTACCCTCAATTATAGCATATTTTCTAAATTTCCAAAAAGGGTAAAAAAGGAATGAGCCTATTGCTAATCCGATTGATATAATGAGAATTAATTTTAAAGGATGAAATATATTGTTATTCAAGGTAAAATAGAAATGACATACAATTAAGGAGTGAATTAAATGCCTTCAGTTGAAAGCTTTGAATTAGATCATAACGCTGTTAAAGCCCCATATGTTAGACATTGCGGTGTCCATAAGGTAGGAACAGACGGTGTTGTTAATAAATTTGATATCCGTTTTTGCCAGCCGAATAAACAAGCGATGAAGCCGGACACGATCCATACCCTGGAACATTTGCTTGCATTCAATATCCGTAAGCATTCCGAACGCTTCGATCACTTTGATATTATCGACATTTCGCCAATGGGATGTCAAACAGGATATTACCTTGTGGTCAGCGGCGAGCCGACTGTGACGGAAATCATCGATGTTCTTGAAGATACATTCAAGGATGCTGTTACAATTACCGAAATTCCTGCTGCAAACGAAAAACAATGCGGCCAAGCAAAATTGCATGATCTTGAGGGAGCTAAGAAATTAATGAATTTCTGGCTTGCACAAGATAAAGAAGATCTTCATAAAGTTTTCGGTTAATAAAAAAGTTCCTGTCCATTTGTGACAGGAACTTTTTTCATTTTTCGGGTTCTTCTTTTTTCCCCTCATCCTCTGGCAAAGGTTTGACCGGATCCACTGTATGCTTGTAGCTGTAACCTTTTCCGATTGTTAAGACCGATAGTGCCAATACAATCAGAATCACAATAATGGAGATAACTAAAACCGTAATCATACTTTACAGCTCCTAACGTTCACAATTTAGATTCATTTTAGCATAAGAACCGAGTCAGATAATGTTTCAATTTTCGAATAGAGGGAATTATAAAGGTATAACCAACTTACGGAGGTAGATATTTATGGCTCAGAAAAAATTAGGAACTTTAGTGAATAAGGAAATTGCAAACTTCAGTGTTCTTTATACGAAAATTCATAATTACCATTGGTTCGTGAATGGACCGCACTTCTTTGAACTGCACCAAAAATTGGAAGAGTTATATAAAGAGGTGACATCCAACTATGACGAATTGGCTGAAAGATTATTGGCCATTGGTGAAAAGCCGGTTGCTACCCTTAAAGAGTACATGGAATTAACGACGATCGAAGAAGCGACAGGTAATGAAAATACAGAAGATATGGTCCAAAGCGTCATAAGTGATTTTGAAAAGCTTTCCGAAGAGTTCCTGGAAATCATCGAAGTTGCCGAACAAGAAGATCCGGTTACGGCCGATATGCTGACAGGCATGAAGAAAAGCTTAAACAAACATGCTTGGATGCTGCGTGCGTATTTAGGACATTAAGATTTAGGAAAAGCCCTGCTTCGGCAGGGCCTTTTTTTTGTTAACCAATAAAAAAGGCATCCATCAAAAGAGGGACACCTGACATGGTATGTATTTAATGAATATTCCTAGGCGGAAAATGTGTAGGTTTCGTGTCGCTCATACTATTTTGAGCAAATTTCCCTTTTAACGTTTCAATAATGTAAAGGCCCATTAAATTGGTTAGTTCCTGATCATCCATCTCTTGAAGCAATTCGAAAATTTCCTTGCGGTCAAGCTGTTCCAGAACCGCAAACGTAAGCATATCAATATCTTCTTCATCACCAGTCATCTTATCACGGTACATATTGTATAATTCTTCAATTAACTTCAAAACTTTCACCTCACATTTATTAGAAATCCGTTATCTCTTTATATGTAGGTTATCAAAAAAACCTCTGGGTGCATATAAAAATCTTAAGGGATGCTTGGGCTTATTATATGTTTTACCCTTTGAAAGATACTTTAATCTATTATTTAACATCTTTGTTCTTCTGTAAACAAAATTTTCCATTGTATGAAGTGGGGAAATACGTGAAAAATAAGCGTAGGGTATATGGAAAGGGTGGATGAATGTGTCTGAAAACAGGAAAAAATATTACATTTGGCTTCCGAATGGGCAGATAACACAAGATAGGGAAAGTTCTCCATGGAACTTCGAAATCGAGGCGACAGATAATGAAATCATCAAATTACGTGAATTATTTGATTATAATTATTCAATAGGGGAGGAAAATTTTTATCGGGCACATGTCCCATACCTTCAATATCATTTTGACCGTGAAAATGATAAGCAGGATATCACTCTCCAAAAAATTTACGAAATGATTTACGCCCTGGGTACTGAAGAAGGAAGACGGCATATAGAAAGCATGGGGATACTACAGGCAAAACCAACAGACGATGGCCTCGAATATTGAGGGTCCATCGTTTTTTTTGATGTAATGCAGATTCCCGCTGGATAGTGATTTTTTTTACCCATATAATGAAACAAGGGGCATAGCACCATTTCTTATACGGAGAGAAGGGGAAAAATGAAACGATTTCTTGATAAGAACGGATATAAGGTCCAATTCTCCGAGAATCCTGTCTTTGGAGAGCCTTGGCATGTTTTTGTGCTAAGCCGATATAAGGGCAGGTGGGTATTGACCAAACACAGAGAAAGGGGATTCGAGTTCCCTGGCGGTAAACGGGAAGCAGGGGAATCCATTGAAGAAACGGCCATACGGGAAGTCTATGAAGAAACAGGAGGCTTAGTGGGCCAGCTGCAATTTTTGGGACAATATAAAGTGCATGATCCAGTGAAGCCATTCGTTAAATCAATATACTATGCCGAATTGCTTGAAATAGAGAAGAAACAGAATTACCTGGAAACGGAAGGCCCGATCTTTATGGAATCATTGCCGGATGTACTCGGTGAGGAGTTTAGCTTCATCATGAAAGATGAGATTGTACCGTTGAGCTTATCGAGACTTGATGAAGGCACTTTGCAAAGAAACGAGTGAATGGTTGGAATTCACGAGTAAATCAGCGGAATTCACGAGTAAATCGCGAAAACTCACGAGTAAATCATCAAAACTCACGAGTAAATCGCCGAAACCAACTAAATTCATGTTTTAACTCAGCATGAGTGAAAAACTGCCGAGGGTTATCGGCAGTTTGGTCAGTCTTTGATTAATTTTCGCTCGAGCAGTTCGACTAGTTGATACATGATTGTGGCAAAGACGGCAATGATCATCAAGGCAAGCATTACGAGGGTGAAATTGAAGACTTGAAAGCCATAAATGATTAGGTAGCCGAGTCCTTTGGCCGAAACAAGGAATTCCCCTACGATGACGCCGACCCAGGAGAGGCCGACATTCACTTTCAATGTCGAGATGATCGTTGGGAAGGATGCGGGTAATATGGCTTCCCGAAAAGCTTGTGTTCTTGTGGCGCCAAAAGTTTGGAGCACTTTCAGGTAGTTCGGGTCCACTTCGCGAAATGCGGTGTAGACGACGATGGTGGTGATGATGATAGAGATGATCGCCCCCATCGAGATGATGGATGGAAATCCAGGGCCGAATGCTACGATGATGATGGGGCCGAGTGCCACTTTCGGCATCGCATTTAAAATGACGAGATAAGGGTCAAGTATTTTGGATAATCTTGGCGACCACCAAAGCAGGGATGCCAGGATCGTTCCAAGCAGTGTTCCTATGATAAAGCCGAGAACGGTCTCGAATAGCGTCACTCCGGAATGGGATAGCAGGGTTCCGTCACCCAGTTTCTGTATGAAAAGATGCCACACTTTAGTCGGGGAGCTGAAGATGAGCGGATCGATCAGTTCCTTCCTGGATAAAAGTTCCCAACTGCTGAAAAAAACGATGAAAATCAGGATCTGATAAAAGCGAATGAGCCTGTTTTCTTTTTTTAACGAGGTTTTATATTGGTTATGAAGCTGTTCAATATTCAAGGCTCTCAAGCTCCTTCCAGATCGTTTGGAATAGCATCGGATACTGCGGATGGTTGCGTGCATGGAAAGGCGTGAGTTCACGCAATTCATCGGGAACCTTGAAGGTTTTGTGCACGCTTCCCGGGTTCGCTGAAAACAGAAAGATGCGGTCACTCATTGCAATGGCTTCACCGATATCATGGGTGACGAGCACGGCTGTCTTTCCGAATGCTTTCAGGGTTTCAAAAACAAGGTCTTCCAGCTTCAACTTGGTTTGGTAATCAAGAGCTGAAAACGGTTCATCAAGCAATAGGATTTTTGGGTCGACCGCCAGTGTACGTGCCAGTGCTGCCCTTTGCCTCATTCCTCCCGATAGTTCGCGCGGATATAATTTTCCGGTGTCTCCCAATCCAACGTCACTTAAAATTTTAAGCGTTTTTATTCTCTCGAGTCCTTCATCTTTTTTAATCAGTTTCAATCCTAATAATATATTTTCTTCTATCGTCTTCCATGGAAATAGATAATCCTGCTGCAGCATATAGCCGATTGAAAGGTCGCTGTTGGCTTTCAGCGGTTTGTTTTCGAGCAGGATCTTTCCTGAAGTGGGCGGAAAGAGCCCGGCGATGATGGAAAGCAGGGTGGTTTTTCCGCAGCCGCTCGGACCTAGAAAAGAGACGAATTCACCTTTTTCAATGTCGAGGGAAATGTCCGCAAGTGCGGTCGCTGCCGTCTGATTTGAAAAATAAGTATGGTGAATGTCTTGGATTTTTAAAAAGCTCATCGGACATCCTCCTTACCTTTTGCTATGTTATTTTGTGACTTCTTCAGCAAAGTCGGTATTGACCAGCTCTTCATGGCTAATGCGTGTTGGAAGCTCGCCTGCTTCATCCATGATGTTTTGAAGATTGTTCCATTCTTCTTCATCTAGAATCGGATCGGTGGCAAACGATCCTTGTTCTTTGTAGCGGTTGATGACTGTTTCCATCGTCTCGAGATTGGTATCCTCAAAATACGGCTGAATGACTTCGGCAATTTCGGCAGCATCGTTTTCCTGAACCCAATCTTGTGCTTTCTTCAAGGCTCTCGTGAACTTTTCGACAGTCTCTCTGTCTTCTTTCAAATAGCTTTCTTTAGCCATATAAACTGTATATGGAAGATGACCGGACTCGGTGCCGAAAGAAGCGACAATATAGCCTTTTCCTTCTTTTTCAAACACACTGGCCGTTGGTTCGAACAGTTGAACGAAATCGCCGGTTCCGGAAGCGAAGGCAGTTGCGACATTCGCGAAATCAATGTTCTGGATGAGGTTCAAATCTTTCTTCGGGTCTATGTTATGTTTTTTCAATACGAACTCGCCGGCCATTTGCGGCATCCCGCCTTTGCGCTGGCCTAGGAATGTAGAGTTTTTCAGCATATCCCAATTGAAGTTGTCAATTTTTTCACGTGAAACAAGAAACGTTCCATCCGTCTGTGTTAATTGAGCGAAGTTGATGACGGGGTCATTCGAGCCTTGTGCCTGAACGTAAATCGATGTTTCGGAGCCAACGAGAGCAATATCCGCACCATCGGAAAGAAGCGTGGTCATCGTCTTGTCGCCGCCTGCCGTCGTTTTCAAATCAATGCTGAGGCCCTCATCTTTAAAAAAACCTTTTTCGATCGCTACATATTGCGGTGTATAGAAAAGGGAGCGGGTTACTTCGGCAACCCTGACCTTCGTTGTTTCCTGTTCTTTGTTGCCGCATGCGCCAAGCGGGATCACCAGCACGCACAGAAGTAAAAATACGACACCTGCTTTACACCATTTTTTCAAAATTCCTTCCTCCTTGATATATGGGTATTTTGCCTACATTATCGTATGAACGGAAGAAAAAAATGTGAATGCCTCTCAGGGGATAAAAACAAGCGGATGTTTTACAATAAGAATAAAGAGAAAGGAGAGTGGAAATTGGAGAACGGAACGATTATTTCAAAGCAGCGGTTTCCATCACCGCATCCACGAATCCATCTTTATTCAGTTACGTACATATCACAAGGCCTGAAGGTAAAAGGTTTGCTGGCTGAACCGGTTGATGGCGAAATACATGATGCCTTCTTATATTTACGCGGCGGGATTAAAAATGTCGGCAAGGTGAGGCCTGCAAGGATCGTGCAGTATGCTGTAGAAGGTTTCATCGTTTTTGCTCCTTTTTACCGTGGAAATCAAGGCGGGGAGGGAGATGAGGATTTTGGAGGCGAAGATCGATACGATGCGATATCAGGGTTCAACCTTCTTGAACAGCACCCCCGGGTGAACAAAGATCACATTCATATCCTTGGATTCTCCCGTGGCGGCATCATGGCCCTTTGGACTGGGATATATTGCAGGAATGCAGCATCGATCGTCACATGGGGAGGTGTATCGGATATGTTTTTAACATATGTCGAACGGGTCGATATGCGTCGGATGATGAAGCGTGTCATCGGCGGAACACCTAAAAAATGCCCCGATCAATATGAATACCGTACTCCATTGTTTGCGATTGAAGATTTGAATGTACCCGTCCTGATCATACATGGTGAAAAAGATGACAATGTCGCCATAGAACACGCATACCGGCTGGAAAAAAGGTTGAAAATGCATGACAAAGAGGTCGAAAGTTGGTATTTCCCTCAATTCACGCATTACTTCCCGCCTGCCGTGAATAGAAAAGTAGTCGAAGATTTAACATCTTGGATGAAAAGTAAAACCGAATAATGGTAGAATGAAGGATATACTAAGTATATTGGCAAGAGGAGGAGATACACATGGGCATGCCTATGGAGCTAAATACCATGATCGTTACAAAAGGGAACGAAACCCGTGAAGAAGAAAACATTTTTCGGCTGGCGAAAGCTGGTTACAGGTTATACCCTATCGATATTCCAATCGATGTCCGCAAAACGATCCAATCTGATTCAAGCGGAACAGCCGTTATCCAAAAAATTGAATGGACCAGTGAAAAGACCATCATTACGTACCAACTGCTATCACTGAATTCAACTAACTAAATAGACAAGCGCTTGCCGGGAATCGCCTCCGCTGCAAGCGCTTTTTTTGTTTTGGCGGAATTCGGCAGATGAGCGGATAATTCGGCCCAGGCAAACCGGGATTTTATCAGCGTATAATCCCTGGTGGATATTCAATCTTCGAATTGTTTGTCACGAAAAGAGTGGTAAAATGGTGTAAAATGCATGAGGCGGGGTGGTTTGGTGATTTTGGTGAGTTCTTGTTTAGCGGGCCTTGAGGTAAGATACAATGGTACTCACAGCTTGGATGATGGAATTATGGCATTGATGAGGGAGAAAAAGGCTATAGCTGTTTGCCCTGAGTTGCTTGGCGGTTTTTCGACACCGAGGGAACCTGCTGAGATAGTTGGCGGTGAAGGTGGGGATGTCCTTGATGGAAAAGCGAAGATCATCGAAAAGTCGGGCAGGGATGTAACGGAATTGTACATAAAGGGAGCGAATCTCACGTTATTGAAAGCCCAGGAGGTAGGGGCGACGTTAGTCGTTTTAAAAGAAAATAGTCCATCCTGCGGGAGTGCCACGATTTATAATGGGGAATTCAAGGGGAAGAAGAAGGTCGGGAATGGAGTGACCGCTGCTTTGCTTAGGAGGCATGGGTTCACGGTCATTTCAGAAGAAAGGTTATTCGATTATCTGGGTGAAAAATGAGTAATGGCATTTTAGATTGTGCTTTTGAAAGAAGGGGAATACATGGAGGACATCAATCTCTACACTTTGCTATTTTTAGTACTTGCGGGTTTTATTGCCGCATTCATCGATTCCGTAGTGGGCGGGGGCGGGTTAATTTCCATTCCTGCTTTATTGTTCACGGGAATATCGCCTTCAGCGGCACTTGCCACTAACAAGCTGGCGGGTACCATGGGGTCTTTAACGAGTACGATTTCATTCATTCGGGCTGGAAAAGTGGATTTCAAATTCGTCATCAAGCTGTTTCCGATCACCGTGATTGGAGCGGCGTTAGGAGCATACGTTGTACATTTCGTTTCCGCAGAGATATTGAAGCCCCTCATTTTGATCTTGCTGGTCATTGTCGCGATTTATACGTTGGTAAAAAAGGATTGGGGTAAAGATGCAAAGTATAAAGGGCTGACAAGGAAGAAAATGATTCTCTTGATAGTCATAATATTTGCGATTGGTTTTTATGATGGTTTTCTTGGACCGGGCACAGGTTCCTTTTTATTATTTTCATTTCTGATCATCGGGTTTGATTTTGTCCAGGCTGCCGGGAACGCAAGAATATTGAATTTTGGAAGCAATATAGCCGCACTTATCATTTTTTTATCTATGGGGACCGTCAATTTTGCCTATGGAATTCCAATGGGTCTTGCAATGGTTGCGGGAGCATTGGTAGGAACGAACTTCGCCATTAAGAAAGGTGCTTCCTATGTCCGTATATTATTCATTTGCGTCACGATTTTATTGATTGGAAAAAATGTCCTTAATTATTTTCATATTTTTTGATGGAGTGTTCAGCGAATGAATTCCTATTAAAAATGGGCGGAATACAAGGCGTATTTTCGGCCATTTTTAAACAAGGTCATTCGCTTCTTCAGATGATGGGAAAAGATCTGCAGTTCGGTAATCTCTGTATAAAAGGCCAATGCGTCCATTGCTGTCTATCAAAAATTAAATAGGGGGAAAATTGATCCTCCTGTTTCGTGTTGACTATCCATTCGACAGAATTAAATTTTCTTTCAAAACAAGCTTCTCAGTCATCCCTTTACGCTTAAGATAACGCATTTTCACAAGAACGACTTCGTCCCCCTTGATTTCTTTCCACACTTGGGATCTTTCCCGAATATTAAAACACCTCCAAGGTAATACGATTGACTTCAATAAAACTTTAAATCTCCCCTAACTATCACATATTATTTAACATTTACAAATCTAAATTGGACCTTACTTTAATCCTTCGCCAATGAAAATGGGAAGCAGTCCTTTCATAATCTGGCTTAATAGAAAAAGCCTGCCGCGTACGTGACAGGCTTTTCTCTCTATTTTATTTTTTATAATGGAAGGGGGGATTTCACTTCGCAATGCGTTAATAGGATATCGACAATCCGCTTTGAAGCGAATCCATCTCCATATGGGTTGGAAGCTGTCGCCATTTTTTTATAGGTTTCTTCATTAGTAAGTAATTCTGAGGCTAACTGATAAATTCGTTCTTCCTCAATTCCTGCCAATAAAAGGGTACCGGCATCGATTCCTTCCGGCCGTTCTGTTGTATCGCGTAGCACAAGGACAGGAACGCCAAGTGAGGGAGCTTCTTCTTGCACCCCTCCGGAATCTGTCAATATGAGATGGGCGTGCGCTGCAAAATTATGAAAATCAAGCACCTCAAGCGGCTCTATTAAGTGAAGCCTTTCCGTTTCACCGAAAATCCGGTAAGCAATTTCACGGACAACCGGGTTTTTATGAAGCGGGAAAACAACTTGGATATCCGTGTAATCTTCAAGCAGCCGTTTGACGGAACGGAATATTTCTTCCATTGGTTTTCCGATATTTTCCCGTCTGTGCGCTGTCATCAATAACATGCGATCTCCATTCAATCCAGATAGAATTGGATGTTCATAGTCTTTACGTACTGTCGTTTTCAAAGCATCAATAGCCGTATTGCCAGTAATATGGATGCAATCACTCTTTTTATTTTCCAAAATTAGATTCTCTGCCGCCTGATTTGTAGGGGCAAAGTGCAAATCAGCCATCACGCCTGTCAGCTGCCGATTCATCTCTTCAGGATATGGAGAATACTTATTACCAGTCCGCAGACCAGCTTCAACGTGACCAATCTGTATCTTATTATAGAAAGCTGCCAGGCTGGCGATGAAAGTTGTCGTTGTATCCCCATGTACGAGGACGATATCCGGTTTTATATCTTTCATGAGCGAACTCAATTTTTCAAGCCCACGAGTTGTAATCTCTTCTAATGTTTGTCTATCCTTCATCATATCCAAATCGTGATCTGGATTTATTTGAAAACATTGCAAGACTTGGTCGAGCATTTCCCTATGCTGGGCGGTGACCACCACGATGGTTTCTATTTCTTCTGGATGCTTTTTCAGTTCCAAAACGACTGGTGCCATTTTGATAGCCTCTGGTCTTGTACCAAATACGGTCATGACCTTTATACGTTGTTTAGGCATGCTCATTTCCTCCCCTTCTGAATGTCTCCCCCATTATAACGGGAAGTTCATGGAAAATAGAAAAATGAAACAATTATTAACAGAATTTTTACAATATTAATAATGACTTTATACTTCTTTAACCTTAAGTTAATATCTGGCATTTACAATATAAAGCAGGAAGTAAGCTAAGCAGAATAGAGGTGATAGGCGAATATGAAAAGCGTCCTGATGATCGTGCAAAACTTTTATCCGGAAATCGGAAGTGCGGGGAATAGAATGAAAAATATCTATCTCCATTTGAAAAGAAACGGATTCGAGGTAACGGTCATCACATTGAAGCCGAGTTATCCTAATCAAAGTTTATATCAAGATACAAAGTTTTGGGATGAAGATAGCATTGAAGAAGATGTCATCAGGATTAAGCCGGACAAAGTGAAGAGGTATACAAGCAATATGGGGAAGCGGTTGCTTCATTATCTTGAAGCGATGTGGCTTTTCATTTATACAATCATCCGTCTCGAAAAAAAATATGATTATGTGTTTGCCACGACCCCGCCGATCTTCCCTACATTGGCAGCGTTGATCGCCAAGAAAAAGATGAAGGCGAAACTCATTACCGATGTCAGGGATTTATGGCCGGAATCGTTGATAGGTGTAGGCGTATTCAATAATAAGTGGGTTTTGAAAATCGCTTTCTTCCTGGAAAGGAAGCTATATAGGCATTCAGATTTTATTATCATCAATAGTCCTGGTTTCAAGGATTATATCGTTGCAAAGGGAGTCAAGGAAGAGGCCATCCAATTCATCCCCAATTCGCTTACAGCGGATGAGCTGACGTTAAAGAACTTGCTTACACCCGTATCGGAAAAGGTAATCAAGGTCGTTTATGCGGGGAATATCGGACTGGCCCAGGACTTGAAAAAACTGATAGCCGTAGCTGAAAGGCTAAGGGAACATAAACAAATCGAGTTCTCGATGATTGGATATGGTTATCGGATATCCGAAGTGGAGAAGGAGATAAGCTCTAGAGGGCTGGCTAATATTAAGATGATTAATGCGATGAATCGAAGAGTGACTCTTCATGAAGTTTCAACGTCCCATATTGCCTATGTGAGCTTGGTTGAAAAAGAAGTCTTCAATAAGGTCCTGCCTGGTAAAATCATCGATTATATGTGTGTCGGAAAACCCATTGTCGGTGATGTGGACGGCAGGGCCAAGAAGATGCTCATAGAGGCGAAATGCGGGTTGGTGGCAGAGAGCAGAAATGTTGATGAAATCTGTCAGCATATATTGACAATGGCCTCAGATCCGGCCCTTCGTGAAGAACTGGGAGAAAACGGTCATCGGTATGCTAAACAACATTTTCAATGGTCTAAAAATATTAAAGGTCTCATCAACGTGATGGAAGCGTCAGGCTGAAAAATCCGGAAGTGGAGGACAACATGGCGAAGAAAGTATGTATGTTCGTGTGGAATCACTTTACGAACGATGCGAGGGTTCTAAGAGAATGCACAGCACTTACAGAAGCGGGTTATGAAGTCGATTTAATTGCCATTCATAACTGGAAAATCGAGGGTTTGGCCAAAAAGGAGAAACACCAAAATGGTTTCTCGGTCACTAGGGTGAATAACCGCTGGGAGGCGCTTAATAAGATTCTCAGGATCGTAGGCAAATTGAAGAAAAAGAAGTTTGAAATCGTTCTATTTGCCTTATTGGTCTGGAATACATTGTGGAATTTGAACTTGATCAACGGCTGGGTGGGATCGGGAATACTGTTCGGTGCATTTGCACTCCTTGCGCTGGGCACCCTGTTCATCACGAAAACGAAGCTGCCGACATTATTAACGAGGAGCTACATTTTTGGTCAAATGATCTATCATGGCCGGAAAAGGAAATATGATTTCTATCATTCAAATGACTTGAATACGCTCATGCAGGGAGCGATCAGCAGTAAATGGCTGAGAAGGAAAAAGCTGATTTATGACTCGCATGAAGTTCAAACGAGCAGAACGGGATATAATAGCCGGATTTACGGGATGATGGAGAAATTCCTATTAATGTTCGTCGATGAAATGATCGCCGAAAACCATACGAGAGCTAAGTATAACGAAGACTTATATGGTCTGTATCCCAAGGTTGTCCATAACTACCCGATTCCAACCAATCCGGAAGAAAGTACGGCCGTGAATTTGCATGAGCTGCTCGATTTGCCAGAGAATGAACCGATTTTGTTATACCAAGGCGGCGTCCAAATGGGAAGAGGGTTAGAGCAATTGGTTGATGCTGTACCGATGATCGAGGGCGGAACGGTAGTATTTATCGGGGATGGAAGGATCAAGGATGAATTAATGAAGAAAGTGAGCGACATGAACCTGGAGCATCGCGTGAAGTTCCTGCCGAAGGTTCCGGTCGACGAGCTGCTCCATTATACAAAAAATGCGTATTTAGGTTTTCAGATATTGAATAATGTTTGTTTTAATCACTACTCCGCTTCTTCAAATAAATTGTTTGAATATATGATGAGCGGTGTGCCAGTGGTTGCCTGCAGCTTTCCTGAAATTCAAAAGGTTGTCGATACGGAAAAAATCGGCGTATGTGTCGATTCGCATGATCCCAAATCAATTGCCGAAGGTGTCAATTACTTATTGAAGCATCCAGAAAAAAGGGCGGAAATGAGCCAAAACTGCCTGAAGGCGCGACAAAAATACAATTGGAAACAAGAGAAGGAAATCTTTATCGAAATCTATCAAACAGCCTGACAAATTTGAATGCAGCAGAAAAATAGATAGGAGTGGTTTATATGAAACTTTGTACAATCGGACTTGGTTATATCGGACTTCCAACTTCTTTAATGTTTGCGAAACACGGTGCCGATGTTGTCGGCGTGGATATCCATCCTGAGATTATTTCCAATTTGAATAGCGGCAGGCTCCATATCGAAGAACCTGGATTGGAAGAGGTATTAGAAGAAGTACTAACTTCCAATAAGTTCCGGGCTACGTTAAGCCCGGAACATGCGGATGTTTTCATCATCGCGGTTCCTACACCAAATAAAAAGGACATGCACCAATCCTGTGATTTAACACATGTCTTGGATGCCACCTCAAACATTCTTCCTTTTATCAAAAAAGGGAATGTCATCATTATCGAATCGACGATAGCGCCAAGAAGCATGGATGATCATATTAAACCGATGATCGAGAGGACGGGCCTTACCATAGGAAAAGACATTTTCCTCGTACATTGTCCGGAACGCGTTTTACCTGGAAGGATTCTTGAAGAGTTGGTTCATAATAACCGTATCGTCGGGGGCATCACCGAAACATGCTCATATAAAGGAAGTCTTGTTTACAAAACATTCGTTCAAGGGGAGATCATTCAGACCGATGCGAAAACGGCTGAAATGTCCAAACTGATGGAAAACACCTTCAGGGATGTCAATATCGCTCTTGCGAATGAGCTGACGAAAATCTGTTTCGAGCTGGACATCAATGTTTTGGATGTCATATCGATGGCAAACAAACACCCTCGTGTCAATATACACCAACCAGGACCGGGAGTTGGCGGCCACTGTTTAGCGGTCGATCCGTATTTCGTCGTTGCAAAGGCACCAGAGTATGCGAGAATCATTAAATTGGCCCGTGATACCAACGTATCGATGCCTTATTACATCGTTAATTCCGTAAGGATGATGCTAGAGGGGATCCGGAAGCCAAAAGTAGCTGTTTTCGGTCTTGCATATAAAGGAAATGTAGATGATATTCGTGAAAGTCCCGCCATTGATGTCGTCAATATCTTGATGGGAATGGAAAACATGGATGTAGCCTTGCATGACCCGCATGTCAAATCTGGAAAGATGCCAGTCGTATCAGTGAAAGACGCTGTAAATGATGCCGACTTGATACTTATCCTGACTGACCATGATGAATTTAAACAGATGGATTATGATAAACTATCGAATCTCATGAGCAATAAATTGATTCTGGATACACGCAATTGCATTGATGCAACTAAAACAGATGTCCCGGTTGCCAACCTGGGCAATATATATCAATACAAAACGGTGTCCATGAAAAAAGACAGGAATAAAGCGATCATCTAAAAACTTGGACAACATCGATAATGGAATAACGATTAAGGGGGCACTGACTATCACAGTGCCCTTTTTCCACTGAAAAAAAGGACCATGCAAGAACGTGGAAACGATCCAGTTGGTTTCAGAACCGATTCCTATACGTCAAGCCTCCTCACTTTAAGCATCCTAGCAGAGTCTCGGCTAGCCAATTATTCGAGCGCAGCCGCCATATTTCGGGTTATAAGGCAGTAAATTCGACCACAGATGGTGTATTTCGAGCTGAAAGGCCGTAATTCGAGGGTAGAAACGTAAATTCGAAGGTAGATGTGTATTCGGGTGCAAGGCAGTAAATTCGAGCGCAGCCGCCGTATTTCGTGCTATAAGGCAGTAAATTCGACCACAGATGGCGTATTTCGAGCTGAAAGGCCGTAATTAGACGGTAGACGCGTATTAGGGTACAAGGCAGTAAATTCGAGCGCAGCCGCCATATTTCGGGGTGTATGGCAGTAAGTTGGAGCGAAGATGCCGTATTTCGGGTTACTTGGTACTGTATTCGACAGTAGACGAGATATTTCGCCTTCCATGGCACTAAAAACCATAAACAAGGTTCGGGAAGTAGATTTCTTGCCGAAAAACTGAAAGGGACCAAGCAAGAGCTTGGTCCTTTTGTGTACAATTTATTAAGCTGTCGGGCCGCCAAGTTCTTCGATTTCACTTGGAACGCTTTTGAATTTCTTGAAGTTTGCACGGAATTGTGCGGCAAGGTCCGTTGCTGCTTCTTTATAAGCGGCAGGGTCTGCCCAAGTCTTGATTGGTTGAAGCACTTCATCAGGAACACCAGGAACATGTAGCGGGATATCCAAACCGAAGATATCATCTTTGATCGTTTCGATGTTCGCTAATTCACCTTCAAGCGCCGCTTGTACCATTGCACGGGTGTAAGCAAGTTTCATACGGCTTCCAGTTCCGTATGCACCGCCAGTCCATCCTGTGTTGACAAGGTACACCTTTGCATTGTGCTCGTCAATTTTATCACCAAGCATCTCAGCATAGCGTGTAGCTGGAAGCGGTAAGAATGGTGAACCGAAGCAAGTGGAGAATGTAGCTTCCGGTGAAGTTACGCCTCTTTCAGTACCAGCCAATTTACTAGTGTATCCGCTTAGGAAGTGGAACATTGCCTGTTCTTTGGAAAGCTTGCTGATTGGAGGCAGAACGCCTGAAGCATCAGCCGTTAAGAAAATGATTGTATTTGGATGTCCTGCAATACTTGGGTTCACGATGTTATCGATCGCTTGCATTTGGTAAGCAGCACGAGTGTTTTCAGTCAATGAACTGTCATCATAGTTCGCTTCACGCGTATCCGGATCAACAACAACATTTTCCAATACAGCACCAAAACGGATTGCATCGAAAATTTGCGGTTCTTTTTCACGTGAAAGATTGATCGTTTTTGCATAGCAGCCGCCTTCGATGTTGAATACGCCGTTAGAAGACCAGCCGTGCTCGTCATCCCCAATCAATTTACGGCTAGTGTCTGCTGATAAAGTTGTCTTGCCTGTACCGGACAGTCCGAAGAATAAAGCGACGTCCCCTTCACGTCCTACGTTAGCAGAGCAATGCATTGGAAGGATTCCAGCCTCTGGAAGTAAGTAGTTCATGATCGAGAAGATCGATTTTTTCATTTCTCCTGCATATTCCGTTCCGCCGATCAGGATCGTACGGCGTTCAAATGAAACGATGATGAACGTTTCGGATGTAGTTCCGTCCACTTCTGGGTCCGCTTTGAAGTTAGGTGCAGAAAGGATCGTGAATTCAGCTTCGTGGCCTCTCAGTTCCTCTTCGTTTGGACGGATGAACAATGTATGGGCGAAAAGGTTATGCCAAGCATATTCATTAACAACACGGATGGGAAGACGTGATGATTCGTCTGCACCAGCGAAACCTTTAAAAACAAAAATCTCTTCTTTTGCTTTTAGGTGGTCAACTACTTTATTATATAGTTTATTGAACACATCTTCGGAAATCGGCCGGTTCACGGGACCCCAATCGATTTTATCTTTAACGGATGCTTCTTCCACGATAAATTTATCTTTAGGTGAACGACCGGTATATTTGCCAGTTTCAGCTTTTACCGCGCCGGTTGATGTTAAAACGCCTTCATTTCTGCTTAGTACTTTTTCGACCAATTGAGGAACTGATAGTTGAGTTTGCACATTGTTTCCTGTTAATAATTGGTGTAACTCATTAGAAACGTCTACAGAATTCATATATGAGGTACCTTCCTTTGTTTGAGTTTTTAGATTATAATTAGTATAACACATTCATTTAATTAGTCTATACTATTTCTTTCGATTTGTGATTATTTTCAGCTGGCCGCATTAATCATTTTAATCCGGCAGGAACCGAGTCACGATGATCTCATATACTTTCATGAGGGAAAATTTATTTAAATAGGAAGTAAGTAAACAATATATATTTAAAGGGAAAGTCTGGATGTCGTTCCTTTTCGATATTCAGTCCTTTATTATTAATGGCAATTTACAACATTTCTATTCGTTTATTGCGTTGTAAACCCCTCTAGGACGTTGTATCAACATGTTTTTTCAAATGAACGCCATTCTGGGTGGAAATGTTCTTTTTAGAAAAGCATTGACAAATTCCAGCCAGATACGATAATATCTTAAATTGTACGGATTCTCTTATCCCGAGTTGGTGGAGGGACAGGCCCTTTGAAACCCAGCAACCTGCCATATTGAACTTGACTCCAAGATCGATCGCCGAAAATAAAGCGAAGGTCTTCAAGGAATAGTGGTGATGGTGCTAACCTGAGCAAGGTAAAAAACCCTTGAACGATAAGAGTGAAAGGATAGAAGACAGAGTTTTAAACCTTTCCTCATTTGCCAGGGAAGGTTTTTGTGTTTTTTATAAGTAATTCTGTGTCTATAGTTGAAACTAATGAGGGAAACGAGTTCCGTAAAAATCAGGCTTATGCCTACAACATACTAACTTCCAAGGAGGAAATATGATGTCAAAGAAACGTCTATTTACTTCTGAATCTGTTACAGAGGGCCATCCGGACAAAATTTGTGATCAGATTTCAGATTCCATTTTAGATGCTATCCTAGCTAAGGATGCAAATGCACGTGTTGCGTGTGAAACTAGTGTAACAACAGGTCTTGTACTTGTTGCTGGTGAAATTACAACGTCCGCTTACGTGGATATTCCGCGTATCGTTCGTGATACGATTAAAGGAATTGGTTACACACGTGCGAAATACGGTTTCGATGCTGAAACTTGTGCCGTTTTGAGTTCCATTGATGAGCAGTCTGCAGATATCGCAGCTGGTGTCGATAAAGCATTGGAAGCTCGTGAAGGAAACATGTCAGATGAAGAAATCGATGCAATCGGTGCAGGGGACCAAGGTCTTATGTTCGGATTCGCTTGTAATGAAACAGAAGAGCTTATGCCGCTTCCGATTTCATTGGCGCATAAACTTTCATTCCGCCTGGCTCAAGTTCGTAAAGACGAAACTCTTGCTTACTTACGCCCTGATGGTAAAACACAGGTAACCGTGGAATATGATGAGAATAACCGTCCTGTACGTGTAGATACAATCGTCATCTCTACACAGCATGATGCAGAAATTACGCTTGAACAAATTCAAGCCGATCTAAAAGAACATGTAATCAAAGCTGTCGTTCCAGCCGAGTTGATCGATGCAGATACTAAGTACTTCATCAACCCGACTGGCCGTTTCGTAATCGGCGGACCTCAAGGGGATGCTGGTCTTACTGGACGTAAAATCATCGTTGATACTTACGGCGGATACGCTCGTCACGGCGGCGGTGCATTCTCTGGTAAAGATGCTACTAAAGTTGACCGTTCTGCTGCATACGCGGCACGTTACGTTGCGAAAAACATCGTGGCAGCCGGCCTTGCCGACAAAGCGGAAGTTCAATTGGCATACGCAATTGGTGTGGCAGAGCCTGTATCGATCTCCATTGATACGTTCGGAACTGGTACAGTTAGCGAAGAAGTCCTTGTTGACCTAGTTCGCGCAAACTTCGACCTTCGTCCAGCTGGCATCATCAAAATGCTTGACCTTCGTCGCCCGATCTACAAACAAACAGCTGCATACGGACACTTCGGCCGTACAGATGTCGATCTTCCATGGGAACGCACGGACAAAGCAGAAACATTAAAAGCACAAGCGTAAATCATATAAAAAAGGTGTCCCGCAATTAGCGGGACACCTTTTTTTTGTGGATTAATTTTGCCGTCAGCGGGAATAATTCAAGAAATCGCAAAGGCAACTTTAAGGTCGATACTCGTGAATAATGAGCGTTTACTCGTGAGATAGGAGCAAATACTCGTGAATAATGAGCGTTTACTCGTGAGATAGGAGCAAATACTCGTGAGTTAGAGCGTTTTACTCGTAAGTTGGTGCGATACTCATGAATAATGAGCGTTTACTCGTGAGTTAGGAGCAAATACTCGTGAATTAGAGCGTTTTACTCGTAAGTTGGTGCGATACTCATGAATAATGAGCGTTTACTCGTGAGTTAGGAGTGAATACTCGTGAGTTTCAGCGATTTACTCGTGAAATTGGTGCAAATACTCGTGAATTAGAGCGTTTTACTCGTAAGTTGGTGCGATACTCTTGAATAATGAGCGTTTACTCGTGAGTTAGGAGTGAATACTCGTGAGTTTCAGCGATTTACTCGTGAATTTGAAGCAAATACTCGTGAATTAGAGTGTTTTACTCGTAAATTGGTGCGATACTCATGAATAATGAGCGTTTACTCGTGAGTTAGGAGCAAATACTCGTGAGTTTCAGCGATTTACTCGTGAATTTGATTCAAATACTCGTGAATTAGAGCGTTTTACTCGTAAATTGGTGCGATATTCATGAATAATGAGCGTTTACTCGTGAAATTGGTGCAAATACTCGTGAATTAGAGCGATTTACTCGTAAGTTGGTGCGATACTCATGAATAATGAGCGTTTACTCGTGAGTTAGGAGTGAATACTCGTAATTTTCAGTTAAGTGCTTGTGCATTACTTTATTCGTTCCGCCGTTTTATAGTATTGGCCTTTTTCGGCGTATTCGCGTACGATGCGTTCCATATCCTGACGATCTTCTTCGTTGATTTCGCGGATGACTTTAGCTGGCCGTCCGAATGCCAACATGTTCGGTGGAATGACTTTGCCTTGGGGAACGAGACTGCCGGCACCGATGAAAGCCCCTTCGCCGATTTCGGCTTCATCCAGTACAATCGATCCCATGCCGATTAAAGCTCCTTTGCGGATTTTACAGCTATGTAATATGACCTGATGGCCAATGGTTACTTCATCCTCGATGATCAATGGATTATTTGGGCTTTGGTGCAGGACGCTGTTATCCTGTATACTGACTTTTTTTCCGATGATGGTTGGGGATACATCACCGCGAATGACGGAATTGAACCAGATTGATGTTTCGTCGCCAATTTTGACATCACCTGTGACGACAGCATTTTCAGCAATATAAGCGCTTTCAGCAATTTCAGGTTCTTTGCCTTTATACGGATAAATAATCATTTTCAATCATTTCCTTTCCGAAGTGAATGTTTTTATGTATTATTTTAATATACCGTATGCAAATACACTTGGCTATTTATAATAGCAATGTACAACTTGTTAGATTTCTTTTTTGTCGAAAATCACGAATATGGTTATAATTTATATATATTATTTCAACTATCATGGATCGTACACAACAAGTGAAAAGTGAAAGGGGGATTTCGAATGTGGAAATGGGAGACAGAAGGAGACGCAAAGGGCGTCATTGTCATCATTCATGGGGCAATGGAACATCACGGACGTTATAAGTGGGTAACACAAATGTGGCTTTCAGCTGGATACCATGTCGTCATGGGCGACCTTCCTGGGCAGGGGATGACTACTCGCGCCTACCGGGGACATATCGATTCCTTTGATGAGTATTTGGACGAAGTGAAAAGCTGGATAGAAGAGGCTTATGAATATTCGTTGCCGGTCTTTTTACTTGGACACAGCATGGGCGGTTTGATTTCGATACGCCTTCTTCAGGAAGAGGAATGGGACATTGCAGGGGTGATTCTTTCTTCACCTTGCTTGGGCCTCGTGACGAAGCCGCGGAAGTTCCTTACAATGCTCTCGCATGGTTTGAACATCGTTATGCCTCAGTTCAGGGTGGATTCCGGATTGACACCTGAAATGGCGACGAGAAGTGCGGAAATTCGTGAATCCGATAGAAACGATACATTATATATCACAAAGGTTTCGGTTCGCTGGTATCGCGAGCTTGCACAGGCTATGAAGGATGCTTTTGAAGAGATTCCTGAATTTCAGGATGTGCCGCTTTTGGTGATGCAGGGCGGAGATGACCGAATCGTGAACAAGAAGGCGGTTCGTGAGTGGTTCAATTATAATTTGGCCAGTGAAAAGCAATATAAGGAATGGCCGAAGCTTTATCATGAAATCTTCAATGAACCAGAGCGTGATGATGTATTTCAATATGCGCTGAGTTTTGTTGTAAACCGTTTAAAGATATTAGGGTATGTCGTTTGATCCGTACATACGATAAATGAAAAACTGCCGAGGTTAGCCTTCGGCAGTTTTTTTGGATTAAGCAATTCGTTCGACTTGATGACCGGTGCCCAGAAAGTAACCGGGTACATAAATTGGTTCAAATGAGTAAGTTCCTTTTTGTTTGATAATGCAGTGGATGGAGATGAATGGATTTGAAGGTCAAGTCATTGGCGAATAGGTCCAAAAGCGTCGCTTTCATATTCATGATCGCTTCATGGTTTTGGGTGGAAATCGGTTTTTTGTTCTTCTGTCAACGAGTTGGCGAGCTGATAACATCCCCGTATTGATCACTTGAATCCCTTTTGACTTTTTCAGTCAATATATTCGTCAGTAATGAAGTAGGCAAATGTTCCATTATCTGCACCTCTTATCTATTTTCTATCATTGTAATCATTATAAAAATTCAAAAATTTTGGTAATTCTGCTGCCTGAGCTGGGATTGAAAAGTCAGACTGTAGACAAACTCGATGGAAATCAAGTTGGTCTACAGTTTTTATGAGGTTTTGTAAAATCTCGAACTTCGATTTCCACTCGAGGCACTCGCTTTTCGCGGGCGGTCCGGGAGACTCCTGCGGGTCTCCCCTGGACGTGCTTTCTCTGCTGGAGTTTTATACACCCGCCCTAATCAAAATTTAGATAAAACCCCTTTTGTCTACAAATGAACACCGTTCTTATCGAACGGTGTCAAAAGTGATCATCTCTTTTCAATCGCGATAATGAATGGCGGATTGTTTGCTTGGTTGATGAACCCGTATCTCAGGATATGGGCTTTCTGTTGAGGGAAGTTCTCTACATAATCCATCAATGCATCCCTTTCAGCCGATCCTCCTGGATGACCATGGTATATGACAAGGATGATGATGCCTTCCGGCGCCAGCAGTTCGAACAGCTGTTCAATGGCTGATATCGTTGTCTCGGCTTGGGTGATGATTGATTTGTCTCCTCCAGGAAGATAGCCGAGGTTGAAGATGGCACCTGTGACCTTTCCGGAATGTTCTTTGCCGATATATTTGCTTAAAAGTTCATGCCCGGAGTGAATGAGTGTACAGCGCTCTTGTAAATTCTCGGCGTTCAGTTTTGCCGTTGTGGCTTCGATCGCTTCTTTCTGAATATCAAAACTATAGACATGTCCGTCTGCACCTGTAAGCCCTGCAAGAAAGACGGTATCAAAGCCGTTGCCCATCGTGCCATCTATGGTTATATCCCCGGGGCGAACCGCTTTTTCCAGGAGAATCCTGGCGAATGGCAAAATTCGATCTAGCTTCATGATGATTGTACCTCCGTGTGATGATTTTTCCCCTGCCAGCTGTTGCGGCGTTTCAGTTCGGCGTCAATGGCATTCAGGACATCCCATTTATTGACGCTCCACATTGGACCGATCATCAAATCGATCGGACCGTCACCCGTAATGCGGTGAACGATCATTTCTGGAGGGATTATTTCCAGCTGGTCACATACAAGGCTGACATAATCGTCACGGTCAAGAAACTCGAGCAGGCCTTTTTCATATTGCTTGACCATCGGTGTCCCTTTTAATAGATGAAGTAAATGGATCTTTATCCCCTGCACATCGAGTTTGGCGACTTCACGGGCTGTTTCCATCATCATGCCGTAATCTTCCTGGGGCAGGCCATTGATGATATGGGAGCAGACGCGGATGCCATGTTTGCGCAGTTTATCGACGCCTTCTTTGTAGCAATCGAAGTCATGGGCGCGGTTGATCATCATTGCGGTCTTTTCATGGACCGTCTGGAGACCCAGCTCGACCCAAAGGTAAGTGCGTTCGTTCAATTCCGCTAAATACTCGACTACATCATCTGGAAGGCAATCCGGGCGTGTCGCGATGGAGAGTCCGACGACACCTTCCTGGGTCAATACACTTTCATATTTTTCGCGAAGCTCTGCCACGGGTGCATGCGTATTCGTGAATGCTTGGAAATAGGCCATATATTTCCCATCTTTCCATTTATGGTGCATCCGTTCGCTGATTTTCTTAAACTGGACGTCGAGGGGTTCAACCCTGCTGCCAGCGAAGTCACCAGAGCCTGAGGCGCTGCAAAAGGTACAGCCGCCATGTGCGACGGTGCCATCACGGTTCGGACAGTCAAAACCGCCATCCAGGGCAACTTTAAAGACCTTATGTCCAAAATGTTCTCTCAGGTGGTAATTCCATGTATGATATCGTTTGTTGTCCGTTGCATATATAAACGGGTTTGCTTGATTCAAATCAGCAACCTCCTAAATAAAATAAGCGCAACATATATTATACAACATTCTCGCAGCTAGGTCTTTTTTTGCAAAATAAGCGTATACTGTATACTTGAAGGCTAAATATTTTGCTGCTATTCCCAGTTTATCTTTGAATGACTATATCCAATCGGGAGCTGATGGACATGACCGGTCAAGTTGAAGAAGCGATCAAACAAATGAAAAAGAAATTAGCCGAAAATAATCAGGTGATCGAAGTAAATGAAGATGGGTTCACATACAAAGCCACTTGTACCTTCAATTCACCTGCTTCGGATGAACAAATTCATTCCTTTGAAAAGGAAACCGGACTGCTTCTGCCTGAGGATTATAAGGAGTTTTTAAAAATAACCAATGGATGCCGTCTGTTTGATAATGTGGAATCAGGCGGGGAAAACGATTTATACAGCCTGGATGATATTATTAATTACACATATGAAAATTCCTACGAGGGATGCTATAAAGTGGCTTGCATTTATCAAGATAATATTGTGATCGATGGGGAAGCCGTCGCCAAAGGCGATAAGGAGTATTTAATGGTAAAAGGCCATATCGATGATTTTGAAGAAGGCGAGAAGCTCCATATGGGCTTTGCCGAATGGATCGAGCAGTTCATTTCCCATCAAGGTGAGAAGTTTTGGGATAAAGGTTGATTGCCCAAAAAAAAATGATAATCCTCCCGTTATTTGCTCAAACTAGAAAAGATGATTCCGAATCATCCAAATGAGATGCGAAGGAGAGGGTTTGAAATGGCAACCAGACAATCCGTCGATCATTTTTTAGAGCAATGTGAAGGTGCTCTCCATTTTGCAGAGTTTGAATTTAACGAGGCCTCACGGCAGGAGCATTATGATGATGAACAATTTCAAAATTCGCAAAGGTATATCGAAGAGGCTTTGACGGATATGGAACGATTGTATGCCAGTTCGAATGACCAGCAACGGGAAATGCTTTCGCGGATGAAGCAGCAGTTGAACCAATTGAGGAATGAAATGGTTTTACTTCGACATTAAATGGAAACAGGGGAGCTATGAATGAATAGCTCCCTTTTTTGCACGAATTTTCCTGAATTCGCATATATAATGAAAAACCTGTCGATAATGTTTATGTACGGCTATTGCAATTATCGGTGAAATTGACTAGAATGAAATAAAATCAATATTCTCATAAAGACTATGATGAGGAATAGTAGCGGTTTAAACCAGTAAAGAGAGTTGACGGATGGTGCAAGTCAACCTGGGACGGTCGCGAACTCGCCTTGGAGTCCCGGGTGTGAATGAATAAGTAATGCCTGGCGTTTTAATCCATGTTACGGATGTTTTAAGCTGGGCGGATTTTAGCTATCGCCAATGTGGGTGGTACCGCGGGAAGATATACATAATCCTCTCGTCCCTATTTTGGGATGAGGGGTTTTTTATTGTTTTTTAAACGGAAATTAGGAGGAAATCATATGAGTTTTGACCATAGAAGCATAGAAACGAAATGGCAAAAGTATTGGGAAGGCAATAAGACATTCAAAACGGGTGAAGAAAGCGGCAAACGCAAATTCTACGCGCTGGATATGTTCCCATATCCTTCAGGGGCCGGTCTTCATGTGGGGCACCCGGAAGGTTATACGGCAAGCGACATCCTGGCACGGATGAAACGGGCACAGGGGTATAATGTATTGCATCCGATCGGCTGGGACGCCTTTGGACTTCCGGCAGAGCAATATGCGATCGATACGGGAAATGATCCAGCTGAATTCACGGAGCACAACATCAACACGTTCCGCCGCCAAATTAAAGCCCTTGGTTTTTCTTATGACTGGGATCGTGAAATAAACACGACAGATCCCGACTATTACAAATGGACGCAATGGATTTTCTTGAAGTTATATGAAAAGGGCCTTGCCTATATTGATGAAGTGGCCGTTAACTGGTGTCCGGCACTTGGCACGGTATTGGCGAATGAAGAAGTCATCGATGGGAAAAGTGAGCGCGGAGGCCATCCTGTTGAGCGCCGCCCAATGAAACAGTGGATGCTTCGCATCACGGCGTATGCAGATCGTTTAATCGACGATCTGAATGATGTGGATTGGCCGGAAAACATCAAGGATATGCAGCGTAACTGGATTGGCCGTTCCGAGGGAGCGGAGGTTACATTCAATATCGATGGCTTTGATGAAACATTCACGGTGTTCACGACTCGTCCGGATACGTTATTCGGTGCAACATATGCCGTATTGGCACCTGAACATCCGTTTGTCGATAAAATTACGACGGCTGATCAAAGGTCGGCAGTTGAAGCCTATTTGGATGAAGTGAAACATAAAAGCGACTTGGAAAGAACAGACTTGGCAAAGGATAAATCAGGCGTGTTCACGGGGGCTTATGCGATCAACCCGGTAAACGGCGAAAAAATGCCGATCTGGATTGCAGATTACGTGTTGATCAGCTACGGAACAGGAGCAATCATGGCCGTTCCTGCCCATGATGAGCGTGATTATGAATTTGCAGTCAAGTTCGAATTGCCGATCAAGGAAGTCGTAGCTGGCGGAGACGTGACAAGTGAAGCATATACAGGCGATGGGCTTCATGTGAATTCGGAATTCCTTGATGGGCTGAATAAGGAAGAAGCCATTTCGACAATGATCAAATGGCTGGAAGAAAAAGAAATCGGCACGAAGAAAATAACATACCGACTTCGTGACTGGTTATTCAGCCGTCAGCGTTACTGGGGTGAACCGATTCCAATCATCCATTGGGAAGACGGCACGATGTCTCCAGTGAAGGAAGAAGAACTTCCATTGATTTTACCGAAAACTACGGACATCAAGCCTTCGGGTACAGGCGAATCACCACTTGCGAACATTTCGGAATGGGTGAATGTAACGGATGAAAACGGACGAAAAGGACGCCGTGAGACGAACACGATGCCACAGTGGGCAGGAAGCAGCTGGTACTTCCTTCGTTATATCGATCCGGATAACAAAGAAGCACTTGCAGATCCTGAAAAATTAAAAGAATGGATGCCGGTCGACATTTATATTGGCGGCGCCGAGCATGCGGTGCTGCACTTGCTTTACGCTCGTTTCTGGCATAAATTCCTGTATGATATCGGTGTCGTGCCAACGAAGGAACCGTTCCAAAACCTATTTAACCAAGGAATGATCCTTGGTGAGAATAATGAAAAAATGAGTAAATCCAAAGGGAACGTCGTGAACCCGGATGATATCGTGGAAAGCCATGGTGCCGACACGCTTCGCATGTACGAAATGTTCATGGGGCCATTGGATGCTTCGATTGCCTGGTCCACAAACGGGTTGGACGGTTCTCGCAGATTCCTTGACCGTATCTGGCGTTTATTGGTCAACGATGACGGGACGATCACAGATAAGATGACAGAGACGGATGACACGGGCAAGCTCGAAAAAGTCTATCATCAAACGGTTAAAAAAGTGACCGAGAACTATGAGGAATTGAAATTCAATACGGCGATTTCACAATTGATGGTATTCATTAATGATGCTTATAAAGTGGATTCGCTTCCTAAGGTGTATATAGAAGGCTTCATAAAGCTGCTTGCACCAGTTGCACCGCACATCGCCGAGGAGCTTTGGTCTAAACTGGGCCATTCCGAGAGCATCACATACGGAACATGGCCGGCTTTCGACGAAGCGAAGTTAGTGGATAACGAAGTCGAAATCGTCATCCAAATCAACGGAAAAGTCAAAGCTAAATTAATGGTGCCGACTGACACAACGAGAGAAAAACTGGAAGAAATCGCGATGGGTGATGATTCCATCAAAGAACAAATCGATGGGAAAACCATACGTAAAGTGATTGCCGTACCAGGCAAATTAGTCAATATCGTCGCAAACTAAATAAAAATGATTGGAAGCTGTCCCGCATATTTTTACTGCTGGGACAGCTTTTTTTCGTGGCATTGGCTGACCATAGGAATTAGGTCATGTTAGGATTCTCACCGATTTAACTTTATTGGCGATCAATCTGCCAAATGGACATCTACTATCGTCATGAGAGGACATCGGAACGTAAATATCTTGCTTAATTGGTTCATGCGAATCATTTTTCAGCTCTATCGCCAAATAAATCAAGCATTTGACATAAAAAAGGGAAAAAACTAGTTGATAAAATTTTACAGTGTGATAGTTTGGTATAGTACTGAATTTTTTAACCAATTATTGGAGGGAAAACCGTGAAATTTAAGAATGTGAGTCGAATTACGGCATGTGCATTAATTTTTGCACTGATTTTCAGCTTGATGGTTCCACTGAATTCTCAAGCAGCAGCTGCAGCACCCATTGAAAATGTAAAAACGATTAAAAATGGGGACACCTTGGACGGAAAGTTTGAAAAACCGGATGTTCAATGGTACCAAATCAGTCCCACAACAGAAGAAGTACAAAAGTTCTCCCATATTGAGTTCGAAGTCAATTCGGACAAAATCTTGAATATCTCCGTATATCAAGATAAAGAAAAAGCAGAAAAAGATCAGAGCAATTATATGGTCTCTTCTTATCCTGATGAAAAAGCTGTAGTCGATTTCCCATATGCATGGGAAGGCACATATTATGTTAAAGTTGAATATTTCGGCGATACGGATGATGAAGGAAATCCCATCCCGGATGCGGAAAATGTAGCTGAATACTCCATCAATGCGCATTCAGTAACATTGCCGCCATCTGCGGGGGACGAAGGGGAGGAGCTTGAATCTTGCCCGGTTGAAGTGAGTGTAAACGATAAGAAAACGGGAGAATCCATGTTGAATACACTCCGCGTGTTTAGAGATGAAGTTCTCATGAAGTCGTCTGAGGGACGCAGCCTGTCTTCTTTATACTATAAGGCTTCGCCATTCCTTGCCTATCATCTGGCTAGCAATAAAAAAGCGAGGGATGCCGCGTATAAATATTTAGTCGAGATTAAACCGCTTTTTGATGACATTAATGAAAACGGAGCAAGCAGCACCGAAGACATTGACAAAGATCAGCAAAAAGCGATTAAAGAATTATTCACTATGGCTGCAGATGCAGCACCGGCTGGATTGAAAAAGGATATGGACAGCCTGGCAAAGAAAATCGATCTTGATAATCTTTTAGGTGAGGATATCGTCGATATCGCAAGCAAAGCGGGAATTGAACTTCCAGCATCGAAGAATATAAAGAACAAATATATCGTCAAACTTAAACCTGGGAAATCATTAAGCACTGTCCTAAAAGGAAAAGGATATGGAACATTATCGGCACCTAAGCAACAAGAGGTTCTGTATGATGATATGTATGTTGTCGAGTTAAAGAACCAAGCTAAAATGAGCACAGCAGCTCTATCCGGTATCGAAAAACTTCCGGAAGTGGAATATATCGAACCGGTAAAAACGTACAAAGCACTTTCTGCCGACATTCAGTCACCGTATCAATGGTCTTTAGCTAACGCCGGCGGGGAAGAAGGCATAAAGGGAGCGGACATCGATAACGAAAAACTGCAGAACCTTATTAAGAAACGTAATTTAAAAGATACATTGGTAGCGGTCATCGACACAGGAGTCGATGATTCACTGGCAGATCTACAGGGTGTCGTTAAAATGGAGTCAGGTAAGAACTTCATCGATAAGAAAGAAAAGGCAATCGATGACAATGGCCATGGCACACATGTATCCGGAATCATCGCTGCCAAAGCGGATAATGGATATTCCATGCAAGGAATCAATCCAGCAGCTAAAATCATGCCTGTGAAGGTCTTGGACTCTTCAGGATATGGAGACAATGAGAAAATTGCACTAGGCATTAAATATGCCGTGGATCATGGTGCAAAGGTCATAAACCTTAGCTTGGGCGGAGAATATAGCAGGACAATTGAATATGCCTTGAAACATGCCGCTGCCAAGAATGTAATGGTTATCGTAGCAAGCGGTAATGATGGGATGGAAGGTCTTTCTTATCCTGCATCATCAAAATACGCCATATCCGTCGGTGCAACCAATGCCCTGGATTTAGTATCCGATTATTCCAATTATGGATCGAAGTTGGACATGGTCGCTCCGGGGACAGCCATCCCGAGCCTTGTGCCTAATGGGAATGTTACCTACATGGATGGTACATCAATGGCAGCTCCTCATGTTGCGGCAGCTACAGCCTTATTATTATCCGGAAACCCTGGGTTGAAAGTGAATGAAGTAAGGGAAATCCTTCATGAGACATCGGAATATGTCGCTTTTGAAGAAGAAGATAATATAGACCCGTATGAGGACTATGAACCGGAGGATGGAGAAATCATCATACCGGAAGAAGAACTTCCTGTTGGAAAAGATTTAGTCTCTGGATACGGAAGGTTGAATGCGTACAGTGCACTTAGTGCAGTGGATTTACAAGCTAGAGTCAATCTTGTGATGGATACGCAAACAAAACTAACTGGTTCAGCTAAAAAGGGTTCAGTGATCGAAGTGAAAAGCGGAAGCAAAACGCTCGGTAAAGGAACGGCGGCAGCTAACGGAATGTTCACCGTTACGATTCCGGTCCAAAAAGCTGAGCAGCAGCTTACTGTGAATATCTCTGATTCTTCCAAACTAGCAGTATCTTCAATCAAAGTATTCGTGAATAAGGGTGCAACCCCTAACAAGCCAACTGTCAAAGCTTTAAGTGACAAAGATACGTATGTTACGGGTCAATCGCAAGCGGACATGAAAATCACGATCAAAAATAGCGCGAAAAAAGTGATTGGTTCAGGTAACACGGACAGCAAAGGGAATTTCAAAGTGAAAATCAGCAAGCAAAAGGCTGGCAATAAACTTTCAGTCACAGCTACAGACTTAGCAAAACGTGAAAGCAAGGCGGCAACCGTGACTGTTCTCGATAAAACAGCTCCGGATGCACCGAAAGTGAATGAAGTAAGCGACAGCGCCACCAAAGTAACAGGTAAAGCGGAAATCGGTTCAACCGTTACCGTGAAGCACAGCAATAAAAACATCGGAACGGCAAAAGCTGATAGTAAGGGGAACTTCTCCATTAAGATCAGCAAGAAAAAAGCAGGCTCCGCATTATATGTCTCAGCAAAAGACAAAGCGGGCAATACAGGAAAAGCAGCAAAAGTAATCGTTAAAGATAAAACCGCTCCAGGAGCACCAAAGGTGAACGAAGTAAACGATAAAGCAACAAAAGTAACAGGTAAAGCGGAAATCGGTTCAACCGTTACCGTGAAGCACAGCAATAAAAACATCGGAACGGCAAAAGCTGATAGTAAGGGGAACTTCTCCATCAAAATCAGCAAGAAAAAAGCAGGCTCGGCATTATATGTCTCAGCAAAAGACAAAGCGGGCAATACAGGAAAAGCAGCAAAAGTAACCGTAAAGAAAGCTAAATAGCAACAAGGGGAGGCCGTTTAACTTACATGTTAAACGGCCTTTTTTATGAGAAGCCCTTGCCGGTGGAAAGTACTTCAAGGGGAGTTTGATGAGAAAAGTTTCAAATGTATTCAGGATATCGGTATTCCTGGTAGTGATTACACTACTTTTAGGAACAATCGCACGAATAAGGGTGATTTGGTATTGGAGAGAAATAATGAGGATAGTGAGTAATTTAAGGGGATTTAATACTAGTTTAATTGAGTGATAAGTTTGCCCAAATTCAAATTCCATGATGTTTCTTAATAATGATAATATTTATTTACTAACGAAATGATAAGGAATCAAGCGCAAAAGCGGATTCCTTATTTCAAATGTATATACCTAGGGCGGGATTTACGAGGGTCCATATATCCGCCGGTTATTTGATGCCCTAGAGAGCTAGCGATGACTGCTGCTGCAAAGAGGAGGATGATTTTCTTCAAATTAATGATCTTCTTTCCGTTTTTTTATTTTTAAAGATTACACCCAAATACCTCTTCCTTCAACCCCTTTTTAAAATTAGAAAAATTTACTTCATTAAAATCTTCCACCCTATAATTTGGACTTGCTCATCTATCGAATGAGCAAAATCACCCATTAGATGACACCCCTTTTTTGATTCTTAAACTGCCTCATTTATTTTTCCCGAAGTCATAAAGTTGAACGATCCCCCCTCTGCATTTGTCAGCTCATTTAGTGAATTCACTTCTCAGGAGATAGACTACATCGTATTCCTTCAACTCGTCCATATGGCCTCCCATATCACCATAAAAATCAGTGGAAAGTGAACGTATGCCTTCATTTCCGCTTGAGTAACATATACTCGCCAATGCCAGCTTGTTTGTGCTGTTTATTTTGAGTTTGCCAGTACTTCCCCATACGCTGGAATCCATTTCATCAATGGCTTCAGGATAAGTTAACGTATCCGTACCATCATCGTTTTGAATGCTGACGTTGAACATCGATCGTTTTTGATCACCATCCGTTTTCGATGTCGTAAAGATGATTGTCCCATTCTTTTCAATCCCCGTTGTCATGCGTCCCATTTCAGGTTCGACGAGTTTGCCAAATTCATATTTTTCGACCCAGACGGACATCTCCTTGTATGTATCATCAACATTGAAATCGATAAGAAAGGAATGTTCACTTGAATTCTCCAGGATGGCCTTTTCCCTTGCGGTCAGCTCAGGAACTGAAAGGTTATTCTCGGATTTTGAATCATCGGCCTTACAGGCAACTAAAGAAAATGAGAGCAGGGATAGGATGATGGATAAATAGATCTTTTTCATGATTTTCACCTCTTGAATGCTATTAACCTAATTAAATCCAATTCTTATATATTATAACATTATAGTGAAATCGGAACGCGGCAAAAAAGGCAAACAATCGGTATGCTTGCCTTTTTTATTTAGAAAGGTTGGGAAAGAGCCTTATTGGCAACATCGACGTCATTTTGAAGCAATTGGTTCAAATCGTAAGCAGGATAGAGGTTTCTTTCATAAAGGTAGTTGAATATCTTGGCGTGGGTATCAATGGCTCCGTTTAAATGTTTCGTAAATACTTTTCTAAGGGAAGGGGTGGCTGTTTCCGTAATCGCCAGTGCGTAATTTTTGATCGATGATTTGGCAAAGCCCAGCAAATCCCCGGCAGCGGCGGCCGATGCGTCATCCCTTGATGTATCTGCATCCCTGCCCGTTTTAGGCGTCAATGGGTAAAATTGCAGCAGCTCCATGATATTTTGGGTAAGGGTGTCGATCGTTTGCTTATAAATCGTTTTTAGAATGGGGTCTTTTATTTTTGGATAAGCTTTTTTAAATTTCATAAGGGCATTGGACTGGGCGGCGACCAACTCATGAAGCTCGAGTGTTTCATGCCAAGCAAGATGAGAATGGGTGGGTTGCATGTAAATTCCTCCTGAACGAATAATCTTGATACATTATTCGTTCGGTGGGCTATAGGTAAGTTGTCTAGTGAAATATTTATGGAAGATCGTCACATCTTCAATTTCCATTAACAGTTTTGAAGGCCATGTTTTATTGATATTGTTCGAGAACAGAGAAGAACTTTTTGGCAAATTGGTAAAAAAGTTTTTCTGATGGAGCCAAGTCCCTGTTTTTAGGAGTGATGATGCCGACCGTCCGTTTGACTTCGGGTGTATCGATCGGGATCTTGACAGTGAGTCTTGGAATGACTTCATAAAAGGTACTGTCAGGGAGCAGACTGACTCCGATTCCGGCAGAAACGAGCCCTTTTATGGAATCCATGTCTTCACCTTCCGAGGCGATGTTCGGTGTGAAACCGGCTGCTTTGCACGCTTCGAGAGCGATAGTGTGAAAGATATATCCTTTTGGAAACAAGACGAAGGGATCATTTCTTAAATCACTTAGGCGCACACTCTTCCTGTCAGCCAGTGGGTGAGTAATTGGCAATAATGCGGATATGTTTTCCGTGAACAGGATATGACCTTCGATATCTGGATCGTTTGTCGGTATCGGTCCAAGGAAGGCTAATCCAATTTCGCGATTTTTGACAGCTTCCTTTAAAGAGGAATAAGATCCCTGTCTTAAGTGGAAGCCGATATTCGGCTGCTCATCTTTAAAAGCGGAAATGACGGTAGGCAGTAAATGGGTGGAAAGGCTGGTCGGGAACCCAATTTTAATGCTTCCGTGTTCAGGGTCTAAAAACTCCTCAATTTGATATTTGGCATATTCAATCGCCTGTATCGCCGTTTTGGCATGGATCAAGAAAATTTTACCGATTGGGGTTAACTGGATATTCCGGCCGATTTTTTCGAATAAAAGTACGCCAAGCTCATCTTCTAGTCTGGAGATTTGCCGGCTGATTGCTGATTGCGCGATATGCAGGTGTTCTGCGGCTTCTGAGACGTGTTCCCTCTCGGCGACTTCAACAAAATAACGTAATTGTCGTAGTTCCATTTATTCATCCTCCTGCCATTCATCTCAAATTGAGATGGATTCTACTAGAATTATATATTGTTTATATCGATTTGAAAACCTAGAATAAATGTAAGTGACATAACGGTGTAAGAATACGATGGGGGCGATTAATATGACATACAATCAAATACCAAAAGCACAAGGGCTCTACCATCCTGAATTTGAACATGATGCATGTGGGATCGGTTTATACGCTCATTTAAAAGGGCTTGCTACACATGACATCGTCAAACAAGGACTGAATATGCTGTGCCAATTAGATCATCGCGGCGGACAAGGCAGCGATCCCCTTACAGGAGATGGCGCAGGATTAATGGTACAGATTCCTGATGAATATTTCAGGCTGGCATGCCCGGAAATGAATTTGCCGGCAAAAGGAAGCTATGGTGTAGGCATGCTCTTTTTCTCTAACAATGATGATGAACGGAATGAAATCGAAGCTCGTTTGAATGCATTAATCGAACAAGAGGGCCAAACGTTATTAGGCTGGAGGACGGTTCCTGTTGATGCAACGAAAATCGGGGAGGTCGGCAAGGAGACATGTCCGACGATCCGCCAAGTATTCATCGGGGCAAGCATAGAGATGACCGATGATTTAGCTTTTGAGCGTAAATTGTTCGTTATCAGAAAACAAGCTGAAAACTGGGCTCGGGAACGCGGCAATCGTTTTTATTTTGCCAGCCTTTCAAGTGCTACGATCGTATACAAAGGATTATTGACGCCAGAGCAGGTGGATGCTTTTTATCTTGACCTTCAACAGGAGTCTTTCGTTTCCGCTTTCGCTTTAGTGCATTCCCGCTTCAGCACGAATACTTTTCCTAGCTGGGAACGGGCACATCCAAACCGTTACCTGATCCATAATGGAGAAATCAATACGCTTAGAGGCAATGTGAATTGGATGAAGGCGCGTGAGCAGCAGTTTGTTTCGGAAGCATTCGGGGATGACCTGCAAAAGGTCCTGCCTATTCTGGATATAGACGGCAGTGATTCCTCGATTCTTGATAATGCACTTGAATTCTTCGTGCTTGCCGGGCGTAAACCGGCACATGCGGCGATGATGCTCATTCCTGAACCGTGGACGGAAAATCCGCATATGACGAAGGAAAAGAAAGCATTTTACGAATATCATAGCATGCTCATGGAGCCATGGGATGGACCGACGGCCATATCCTTTACGAATGGTAAGCAAATCGGTGCCATCCTTGATCGAAATGGTTTAAGGCCGGCAAGGTATTATGTAACAAAAGATGATTACATCATTTTCTCCTCTGAAGTCGGTGTGATCGATGTGGAGCCGGAGAATGTATTATATAAAGATCGTTTAAGCCCAGGCAGAATGCTTTTAATAGATTTAGAGGAAGGCCGTATTGTTTCCGATGAAGAGATCAAGTCGGAAATGGCACAGGAAAATCCATACCAGCAATGGCTGGACGAACAGCTTGTTCAATTAAGTGACGAAGAACCTGTGCTCGAAGGGGAGCCTTTGAGTGATTTATTATTCAGGCAAAAAGCGTTCGGATACACGTATGAAGATGTCCAAAAGTATTTACTGCCGGTCATTAACGAAGGCAAAGATCCACTGGGCAGCATGGGCAATGACATTCCGTTAGCGGTCTTATCAGATCGCCCGCAATCGCTTTTCAACTATTTCAAGCAATCTTTTGCACAGGTAACCAATCCGCCGATCGATTCGCTGCGTGAACAGATCGTCACGTCAACGATGACATTTCTCGGTGCGGAAGGAGATTTGCTGAAGCCGGATGAAACGAACAGCCGCCGCATTCAATTGGATTCACCTGTTTTGACGCCGGGTCAAATGCAGCAGTTGAAAGAAAATGCCTATCCTGAATTCAGGAGCAAAGTCATTCACACTTTATTTTCAGAAGATTTAGAGAGTGAACTCGATCGCATCTGCCTTGAAGCGGAACAAGCGATCGCTGATGGTATCACCCTTTTGATATTATCCGACAAGGATATGGGCAAAGAAAAAGCTGCGATTCCTTCCCTGCTGGCAGCGAGTGCCCTTCATCAAGAGCTGATCCGCCATGGTAACCGTACGAAGGTGAGCATTATCGTTGAATCGGGGGAAGCAAGGGAAGTCCATCATTATGCATCCCTAATCGGGTATGGAGTGGATGCGATTTACCCGTACCTTGCCTATGAAACATATAAGCAGGCGGTATTGGAGGGCAGTTTGGCCACCAGCTACGAAGAAACGGTAAGGAAATATGTAAGTTCTGTGACAGAAGGCATCGTAAAAGTGATGTCGAAAATGGGGATTTCAACGATTCAAAGTTATCGCGGCGCACAAATTTTCGAAGCGGTCGGAATCGGTGCTGATGTGATCGAACGCTATTTCAGCGGTACGGCATCGCAGCTTAGTGGGATCGATTTGGAAACGATCGCAGATGAAGCGTTGATGCGCCATAGGAAAGCCGCAGCCGATTACATTGATGAAACGCTTGAAAGCGGAAGTGACTTTCAATGGAGAAAAACAGGGGAACATCATGCTTTCAATCCTAAAACGATCCATACACTGCAATGGGCGTGCCGGAAAGGCGATTATAATTTATTTAAGCAATATTCAAACTTGGCGAATGAAGAGAGACTCGGGTTTTTACGGAATTTATTCTCGTTCGATCAAAAACGCCAAAGCATTTCAATAGATGAAGTGGAATCCGTGGAATCCATTGTCAGCCGATTCAAAACGGGTGCGATGTCATTCGGTTCATTGAGTCAGGAAGCACATGAAACATTAGCGATCGCTATGAACCGTTTAGGCGGAAAAAGCAATAGCGGTGAAGGCGGGGAGCACCCTAGCCGTTACGAACTGGATGAAAACGGCGATGATCGCCGCAGCGGCATTAAACAAATTGCATCCGGCCGTTTTGGAGTGAAAAGCCATTACCTTGTTAATGCCGATGAACTTCAAATCAAAATGGCGCAAGGTGCTAAGCCGGGTGAAGGCGGCCAGCTGCCTGGAAACAAAGTATATCCTTGGGTTGCAGAGGTCCGCGGTTCCACACCGGGTGTCGGCCTGATTTCACCGCCTCCGCATCACGATATCTATTCGATTGAAGATTTGGCACAGCTGATCCATGATTTGAAAAATGCGAACCGTGATGCCAGGATCAGCGTCAAGCTTGTGTCAAAAGCAGGCGTAGGCACGATCGCAGCCGGCGTGGCCAAAGGTGCCGCAGATGTCATCGTTATCAGCGGGTATGATGGCGGTACGGGTGCATCACCAAAAACGAGTATCAAACATACTGGTCTTCCTTGGGAGCTGGGTCTTGCCGAAGCACACCAAACATTGATGCTGAATGGCCTGCGCAGCCGTGTTGTCCTTGAAACGGATGGAAAGTTAATGACGGGACGCGATGTGGTCATGGCAGCTATCCTTGGAGCGGAAGAATTCGGCTTTGCTACAGCACCGCTTGTGGTCCTGGGATGTGTCATGATGCGTGCTTGCCATTTGGATACATGTCCTGTCGGGGTAGCTACCCAAAACCCTGAGCTTCGCAGCAAATTCACTGGAGATGCGGATCATGTTGTGAATTTCATGCGCTTCATCGCTGAGGAAGTCCGGGAAACGATGGCTGAGCTTGGCTTTAGAACACTGGAAGAAATGGTCGGCCGCACTGATGTTTTACAAGTGAGTGAGCGGGCGCAAAACCATTGGAAAGCGAAGCATCTGGACTTGACGACACTTCTATTCCAACCGGAGGGGATTCGTACGTATCAACTTCCCCAAAGCCATAAAATAGAAGAATCTTTGGATATCCGTGAGATTTTACCTGTTGTGGAGCCTGCTTTAAATGACCAAACCCAGGTGGATGTCAGCTTCCCGATTACCAATGTGAACCGTGTGGTCGGAACGATTGTCGGAAGTGAAGTATCCAAACGCTACGGTGAGGAAGGGTTGCCTGAAGATACGATCACACTTCGTTTTACGGGATCGGCGGGCCAGAGCTTCGGTGCGTTCATTCCAAAAGGGATGTCGATGTATTTGACTGGTGATGTGAATGACTATGTTGGGAAAGGATTATCTGGCGGGAAGATCATAGTCACGGCACCTTCTGGCAATCAGATCGAGGCCGGGGACAATGTAATTGCCGGAAATATCGCCTTATATGGTGCAACAAGCGGCGAGGCCTACATTAATGGGCGTGCAGGAGAACGATTTGCCGTACGGAACAGTGGAGTCAATGTCGTCGTTGAAGGAATTGGAGACCATGGCTGTGAGTATATGACAGGCGGACGCGTGGTCATTCTGGGCGACGTCGGCAAAAACTTTGCGGCAGGCATGTCAGGCGGCATCGCTTATGTGCTTGCTGATGATGCAGAAGAATTCAAGGCATTATGCAATGGTGAAATGATAGAATTCGAGACGCTTGATGATATGGATGATGCCAACGAGGTAAAAGAAATGCTTTACAGCCACCTTCATTATACAGAAAGTGCCAAAGCATCGTATGTACTGGAGAACTGGGAGGATTTCGCCAAGAAATTCGTAAAAGTCATTCCGAAAGATTACAAACGGATGATCAAAAGCATCAATGAGCAGAAGCGTGCAGGGCTAACGGATGAAGAAGCGATCATGAGTGCATTCCAAGCAAATGCCGTTCAAGATAAAAAAATCACTAAACAAGCTGTGATGCAGTAAGGAAGGGGAGAGAAAGATGGGAAAAGCAACAGGATTTATGGATTATCCGCGAGAAAAACCAAAAGACCGGAATCCTCTCACTCGTTTAAACGACTGGAGAGAGTATACAGCTCCTTTCTCTGATGAAAAGTTAAGTACACAGGGAGCGCGGTGTATGGACTGCGCCACCCCTTTCTGCCATATGGGCATGGAATTGAACCGAGTCACTACGGGCTGTCCGATTCATAATCTGATTCCGGAGTGGAATGATTTGGTGTACCGCGGCAGATGGAAAGAAGCATTGGACCGTTTATCTAAAACGAATAATTTCCCTGAATTCACCGGGCGCGTCTGCCCGGCCCCTTGTGAAGGGTCTTGTACAGTAGCGATAAGCGATCCTGCCGTTACCATCAAGAACATAGAACGGACGATCATCGATAAAGGATTTGAAAATGGCTGGATAACGCCTCGCATCCCTGAAAGCAGGACCGGCAAGAAAATTGCCATCATCGGTTCAGGACCGGCAGGATTGGCGAGTGCCGACCAGTTGAATCAAGCAGGTCATTCGGTCACGGTTTATGAGCGCTCAGACCGTGCAGGCGGGCTGTTGACATACGGAATCCCGAACATGAAACTTGAAAAGGATATCGTTGCACGCCGAATCAAATTATTGACCCAGGAAGGCATCGATTTCATTACCAATACAGAAGTAGGCAAAGATATAACAGCCGAAGAACTGCAAGATCAGTATGATGCTGTCATCCTTTGCACAGGTGCCCAAAAGCAGCGTGACCTGGTAATTGAAGGGCGCGGGGCATCAGGCATTCACCTTGCGATGGATTACTTGACGACATCGACTAAAAGCCTGTTGGACTCCAATTTTGAAGACAGCAAGTTTATAGACACAAAGGGGAAGGATGTCATCGTCATCGGCGGCGGGGATACAGGAGCTGACTGTGTCGCAACTGCCCTTCGCCAGGGATGTAAGAGCGTCGTACAATTCGGGAAGCATCCAATCCTTCCGACGGCCCGTACATCCGATAATATGTGGCCAGCCTACCCGAATGTCTTTTCCCTTGATTATGCGTATGAAGAAGCGGAAGCGAAATTCGGTGCAGATCCGCGTCAATATTCAATCCAAACAAAAAAAATCGTCGCCGATGAAAATGGAAACGTTAAAGAACTGCACACAATCTCCATGGAAAAAATCAAAGGCGATGACGGAATGTACATTTTCAGAGAAGTTCCAGGAACTGAAAAAGTATGGCCTGCACAATTCGTTTTCATCGCAATCGGATTTGAAGGAACGGAAATGCCGCTATTAACTCAATTTGGCGTAGAAACAGTCAATCAAAAAATTGATGCCGTCCATGGCGAATACAGAACGAATGTCGAAGGGGTTTTCGCTGCCGGAGATGCAAGAAGAGGGCAAAGCCTCATCGTTTGGGCAATCAATGAAGGCCGAGAAGTGGCAAGAGAAGTGGACCGCTACTTGATGGGCGCAACCGTATTGCCTTAAATTTAAAAAAGAAGTGCCATTATGGCGCTTCTTTTTTTCTGTGGTGGGAATATGTATTCACGAGTAAAACGTCGAAACTCACGAGTAAATGCCCGAAACTCACGAGTAAAGCGCCGAAACTCACGAGTAAAAGCGCCGAATTCACGAGTAAAACGCCGAATCACGAGTAAGAGTGCCGAATTCACGAGTAAAACGTCGAATCACGAGTAAAAGCGCCGAATTCACGAGTAAAGCGCTGAAACTCACGAGTAAAACGCCGAAACTCACGAGTAAAACGCCGAATCACGAGTAAGAGCGCCGAATTCGCGAGTAAGACGCTGAAACACATGAGTAAAAGCGCCGAATTCACGAGTAAAGCGCCGAAACTCACGAGTAAAAGCGCCGAATTCACGAGTAAAACGTCGAAACTCACGAGTAAAACGCCGAAACTCACGAGTAAATGCCCGAAATTCACGAGTAAAGCGCCGAAACTTACGAGTGAAACGCCGAAACTCACCTCACGTATAAAGATACCGTATTGATGGTATACAAATTAGGCGAGCAGTATAAATACTGTTCGCCTAATTTACTTTCAGTCAGCTTCTATAGTCAGCTTCTTGAAGAACGCCAAGTGATGTGTGATTCAGTGCATGGACAGCTGCTATTATTTTCTCTGTCTCTACTTCATCTCCTATGGCTTTATGCAATTTTTCTATTAGCTGGGGTTTTGTTAATGGGTTCCCAGGACTTCCTTTAGGTGTATCGATTCGTTTCGATAGTACGTCCCCACTCGTTGTGGTCACGGTCACAATTGTGAATCTTCCCACTGGGAGTGCTGCTTTGGAAGGCTTGATCGTTGCATCCGTCTCCCTATTTACTTTTTGCAAGGATTTTCTACATGAATGGGGAAGCGGTTTCGATTCAAAAGAAGCAAAGGTCAGGGGCTTGCCTGTAAGCGCGAGCCATACAATATACTCAATAGAAAATCTTCCTTCTTCACCGGTTGAAGGGCTATGGTGAATCAAAGCGGAATCACCATTTGGAGGAAAGCAAACACTCACCGATTCAATATCTTCTTCCGACAAATCGTACGTCTTTTGTAAAAAGACAGCTGCATCAGCGCCATGTGCCGCAGCAGAACAAAAAGGGTACTGTTTAAACCATAATCCTGGTGTTACGATCCGCCATGTCTTTCCCCAATTTTTCGTCAAATCGGGAACTCCATTTTCTGCATATACCTCAAAGAATCCATTCTTATCATTCAAAAAGTCGGGGTTGCTATGTAATCCCATCCGAATCCAATCAGCGGAATCCACAGCGTTTTTAGCAGCAATCCCTACATGGAGCGGCTTTATTACAGTGCCAAATTGGAGTCGTAAACCCGCCGATTGGGTAGCTGCAAGACTCATGGTTTCAGCTATTAAGCGTGGTGAGTATTCCCGTAAATACGCAACCGCACCAGCTGCAGCTATTACGCCAAGTGTAGCTGTATTATGCCAGCCTTTTGTATAATGATATGGGTTCATAGCTTCCCCGAACCGAGCCATGATTTCCACACCAACCACATAGGCGGCTAAAAAACGTTTTCCTGTCATTTCAGGTTCTCCAACTGCTAACAAAGCAGATAAAATGACTGCGCTTGGATGACCTCGTACGTCTGAATGTACATCATCATAATCTAGTAAATGAGCTTGAAAGCCATTGAAGAGTGCGGCCTGGGATCTTGTTGCATGTATGTGGCTTCCAATCAAGTAACTCGTCCCATTTCCGCCTTCTTCCAAAATGATTTGCTTTAAAATCTTAATTTCCTTTTCGGATTTCGTTTGATAGGAAACAGCAAGATAATCAAGAAGTCCATCAATTGCAGCTTGTAATACTCCTTCATTTACCAACGGATTGGAATGATAAATCATTTCAGATAACCTTTCCGTGTTCATGCACTTCACTTCCTTTTTTGCCTGGCAGATCCTTCCGTTTCATCTCCCATCTGCCGTAAAAAACGCTGAGTTCGCGGATTAAGAGAATGCTCAATTACTTGTTCCGGGGTGCCTTGTTCGATAATATGTCCGTCCGCCATGAATATGACATGGTCAGCAACTTCCTTTGCAAATTGCATTTCGTGCGTCACGATCACCATTGTGGTATCCTCTTTCGCTAACTCCCGTATGACTTGTAAAACCTCATTAACCAATTCGGGATCTAGAGCGGAGGTAGGTTCATCAAATAAAATGGCATGTGGTTTCACAGCTAATGCTCTAGCGATGCTGACACGCTGCTGTTGCCCGCCGGATAAGGTAGCGGGGTATTGTTGGGCTTGCTTTTCCAAGCCAACCCGTTTCAATAAATCAACGCCGATTTGAATGGCTTCCTCTTTTTTCATCTTTTTGCTGACAAGCAATGCTTCAATCACGTTTTTTAAGGCCGTTTTATTTTTAAAAAGGTTATAGTGTTGGAATACCATCGCTGTTTGCTGTCTTAATTGATAGGCGTCTTTCTCTTTATATTTTTGGGTATCCAATTTTACATCCTTGATTTCGATGGTGCCGCTGTTGGGTTTTTCCAACAAGTTCAGACAGCGTAATAACGTTGATTTTCCAGAACCTGAAGGGCCAATAATGGCAACAACTTCCCCGGTTCTTATATCCAAGTTAATATCGTTCAATACTTGTTTATCATCAAAATGTTTAGATAAGTTTCTTACTTTTATCATATGATCACCTTCTAAGTGGTTTGCTGAGCCAAATCTCCAGGTATTTTTGTATCCAAGAATAAAGAATAACCAATAGCCAGTAAATCAGGCCAACCACCAAATACGTCTCGAAAAAGCGCATGTTAGCGGATGCAATAATTTTTCCCTCTGCAAATAATTCCGTAATTCCTAATGTAAAGGCAAGGGACGTTTCTTTAATCAAAGATATAAATGTATTCCCTGTTGCAGGCAATGCATTTAAAGCAGCTTGTGGTAATATGATTCGCGAGTAAATCTGCACTCTTTTCATGCCAGTTGCAAGGCCAGCTTCCATCTGCCCTTTGTCCACGGAATTCAATCCAGCTCGGAAAATTTCTGCTAAATAAGAGGATTCCTTCAAACTAAATCCAATGATTGCCGCCGTCATTGCTTCCATCGTTGATAACGACGGGAATAACTGTGGTAAACCGTAATAAATGATGAATAATTGTACCAATGTTGGCATTCCACGGAATAAAGAGATATATAAGCCTGCCAAATGGGTGATTCCAAAAAAATTGCTATTTCTTATCAAGGCTACTACAAGTCCGATAATAATGGCTAAAGCCATCGAAATGATGGCTAAAACCAGAGTGATTGGAATAAATTTTGCGATTTGCAGGGAAATTTCCAACATATATTGTAAATCAAAATTCATAATGCTTTAAAACCTCCGCTATGCTTATTCGCCGGAATTCGTGGTGATGTCTTCACCAAAATATTTATTGGACAGCTTCGCTAATGTACCATCTTCTTTAAGTTTTTTGATTTCTGTCGTGAATTCATCATTTAATTTTTTGCCTTTTTCTGTTTTGGTAAATGGATACCCTACATTTTCATAGGCCACTGGATCGCCAACCAGTTTTAGCGGAAGATCATTTTTCTTTATCTCGGCAACCAGGATTGGGCGGGAATTGATATATCCATCCACACGGTTGTTAATGGCATCTTGCATCGCACCATCCCGGGTTTCATAGGTTCGTATTTTGATATCGCCTTTTTTATCATATTTTTCTAGGTTTGTGACGTTATTAGACCCCAGCACACCGGAAACGGTTTTGCCTTTAAGATCAGCCAAACCTTTAATATCATCGTTTTTTGTGCTTGATACAATTTGTGCACCATAATAACTATACGGCTCTGTAAAATTAAATTGCTCTTCGCGTTCCGGTGTTATAGCAACGGCATTCGCAACGGTGTCCAGTTTACCTGATCCCAATTGCCCCATTATCCCGCTGAAATCAGAAGTGACCCACTCTACCTTGTATCCTAAATTCTTGGCGATGAGTTCCGTAAGTTCTACGTCAAAACCTATTAATTTACCATCCTCTTGATAACCATTTGGATAGCTTTGGCCAGTGGACCCCACTTTAATTGTTTTTTGTTCGGAATCATTGGCCGCATTCTCTTGTTTTGAATTGCCACATGCTGCAAGTACTAATATGAAAACTATAGCGAGTCCAAGGGAAAGAGTTTTTTTCATCGTTATTTACCTCCTGTTATTAAATGGTTTGATTATGTTTTTCAGTCCAAGCTTGATATTGTCCAGGCTGCAAGATTTTCCTCAAATAAATGGTGAGATGTCCTTTGCCTAAATCTTTTTGCCCGATCTCTTCAAATCCACTTTTTTCGTACATTTCCTTTAGCCATGGATGATTATCCGCGGTTCCGAGCGTAACCGCGGGCGCTCGCAGTTGCTTCTTCAAAATTTCTTCTTCAAGCCATGACAGCACTTTTTTTCCTATACCTTGACGCTTATATGCAGGGTTTGTAGCGAACCAGCCTATGTGTGGCAATACGAGCGGGCCAGGATTAGGGCCCCAAGGCAACCGAATCGAAACGGTCGAAATAAATGTCCCATTTTCCTCCAGAACATATACCTTATTTTCTGATATATGCTTAATCGCTTCCTCCCGCGTGGCGGTTGCCGCAGAGAAGTGAATATCCAACTCTCTTATACTCGCATAAGCATCCAATGTTAATTGGAGAAATTTATCCACATCTTCTACACGTACTTCACGAAATATTTGACTCATCTTGCGCCTCCTATACTCTATCTAGTTCTTCGGGTGGGTGATTCTGTCTTTGAGATCAGCCAGGTGTAAGGTGTTTAAAGCTTATGGGAATATTGGTTGGCCGGTTTATCCAGGCCAAGATTCCCTCGTAATGTGTTACTTTCATATTCAGTACGGAAAATTCCTTTCGATTGCAGTTCAGGGACAACAAGTTCTACAAAATCCGTTAAAGAATCAGGCAAGAGAGCTGGCATGATATTAAAGCCGTCAGCCGCATTTCCATTCACCCAATCTTCAATCTTATCCGCAATCTGCGTTGGTGTTCCAATTGCGATATGATGTCCACGTGATCCTGCAACCCACTGATATGTCTGACGTAACGTCAAATTTTCATTGATTGCCCGTTTAACGATCAAATCATATTTACTTTGGATGCCATCTACATGTTCTGGTAGCGAAATATCGGCAAACGGTGTATCCAAAGGGATGTTCGAAAAATCCACATTTCCAAAATATCTTCCCATAACAGCCAATCCTATTTCGGGAATGATTAGCTCCTGCAATGCCTCGTACTTTTCTTGGGCTTCCTTCTCGGTCTGTCCCACAATCGGGAACAAACCTGGCATGATGCTCAAGCTGCTTTTCACCCGGTTAAAAGCGGCCAATTGACCTTTTAACTCTTGGTAAAATGAAACCGCGTCCTCCTTGTTCTCCTGGGCCGTAAAGACAATCTCTGCGTGCTTTGCTGCAAGCAATTGCCCAGGGCCAGAAGAGCCTGCTTGTACAATGACCGGATGCCCCTGAGGGGAGCGGGAAATATTTAATGGTCCTTTTACATTGAAAAACTCACCTTGATGATTGATTTCATGAAACTTGCTTTCATCAATGAATTGGCCTGTTTCTTTATCGATTACCAATGTATCGTCTTCCCATGAGTCCCACAATTTCTTGGTAACTTCAACAAATTCAGTCGCCCTTTTATAACGGAGACCATGCTCTAAATGTTCTGATTTATTGAAGTTTACTGCAGTGGAGGCAAGGGAAGTCGTGACTACGTTCCAGCCAGCGCGGCCGGAGGTAATATGGTCTAAAGAAGCAAATTTCCTAGCAACATTAAAGGGTTCTTCATAAGTGGTGGAGGCCGTTGAAACCAAACCTATATTGGAAGTCGCCGAAGCTAGATAAGATAACAAGGTCAATGGCTCGAATCGAGTCAGAATATTAGGATGCGAGTCCTTTGCAACTGACAAACTATCTGCCAAAAATAATAAATCAAATAAACCTTTTTCGGCAGTCTGGGCCAACCCTTTATAATAATCGATGTTCATATTATCTTTCGGATTGGCGTTAGGATGTCTCCAGGATGCAACGTGATGTCCTGTTCCAGCCAAAAATACACCAAGCTTTACTGTTTTCTTTTTCATGTGTCAATTGCTCCTTTATGTCTTCACTTTTAAACGCAGGGGATTTATAATGTAAATATCCTTACTGGTTTACTGTGAATTAATGCTGAAATAAAACCCGCTTCCAGTTTAGAAGAGGGGTTCCTTCGGGCTATATATTAGAAATTGAATGCTTTTTTGGATTGATACGTTAATATAATATAGAAATTAAATCAAATGGTAGCATCTTATATAATAAATTGTCAATGTTAAATATTCGGAATATACGGACTTATCATCTCAGGAAAACATTGTTATGATGCTTACGACTCGACCTAAATTAGAACTCGTTCTTTACATGTTTATCAAATAGCCAATTTGATAGCTGCTTCACTTGATATTCCTTGGCTATTAGCTTCGTTCTTTACTATTCGGATTTTTAAGGAGATGGACAACCGTTGACCATGAGCAATGTAGAATTGGAAAATTATTTATTGGAATTCAGACGAGATCTTCATATGACACCTGAATTATCAAACCAAGAATTTGAAACGACTAAAAAAATTAAAGAAGCGCTTCAATCACAAGATATCAAGATACTTGATTTTCCATTGAAAACTGGTGTCGTAGCTGAGATAAAAGGGAGTAAGCCGGGACCTACGATAGCACTTCGCTCCGATATTGATGCTTTACCAATTTTAGAGCAATCTGAGGTGGATTTTCCTTCAAGGCACATCGGCGTGATGCATGCATGTGGTCATGATTTTCATACTTCCGTCATTTTGGGGACTGCTTTTTTATTAAAAAAAGAAGAAAGAGATCTTTCCGGAACGATTCGCTTGATTTTTCAACCTGCGGAGGAAACGGGGCATGGTGCAAGTGCTTTAATGGAAAGCGGTGTGCTGGATGATGTGGATGTGATTTTTGGCCTTCATAATGATCCGACATTGCAAGTTGGGGAGTTAGGGACAAAACATGGCGCTCTGACAGCGGGAGTCGATCGTTTTGAAGTGCATGTTAAAGCAACTGGCTCACACGCGGCCAAACCGGAAGAGGGTAATGATCCGATTATCATAACAGGACATATTATCTCAACGTTGCAAACCATCATCAGCCGCAATGTGGCGCCAAAAGAGTCCGCGGTTTTGAGCATCACCCAAATTCATAGCGGCTCAACGTGGAATGTTATCCCGGATAGTGCATATATGGAAGGAACCGTTCGCACCTTCAGTAAAACTCAACGAGAGTTCATTCAGAAACGTATGAAACGGGTCCTGCACGGTATTAGTGAAACATTCAATGCAAATGTTGAATTATCATGGCATCCTGGCCCGCCATCAGTTGATAATACGCCTGAATGGGCAGATTTGGCGCTTCAGGTTGGAGACACAGCAGGTTACACGACAAAAACCTTGGAAGCTAGTTCAATAGGAGAAGACTTCGCTTTTTACCAAGAAAAAATACCAGGTGCTTTCGTAATGATAGGGTCGGGCGGTCCTTATGACCTGCATCATCCTAAGTTTATAGTAGATGAAAAAGCACTTTTTCCAGCTGCTTCTTATTTCCGCTTATTGGCTTTAGAAGCTTTAAAAAAAATCCCTGAATGAAATATTAGAAGAGAAGGAGGTCCAGTCATCAAAACTTATCCATTGATTGAGTCGGACCGTGATTTAATAGAAGCTGCAAGTGCAAAAATTAGAGATCTTTACGAGGAAAATAGGCATCATGTTGGCGCTGCATTAAAAACGAGTTCAGGAAAAACCGTTGCTGCGGTACATATTGAAGCATATATTGGCCGGGTTACTGTATGTGCAGAAGCCATTGCGATAGGCAAGGCGATATGGACGGGGAAAAGGGATTCGATACCATCGTGGCGCATCCCTTTTCCGATGATGAAGAAAGAGCTTTAAAAGTGGTTAGCCCGTGTGGGATGTGTCGGGAATTAATCTCGGATTATGCAAAAGAGTGCTTTGTCATCCTGAATATTAATGGGGAAACGGTAAAGACGAAGATCGGTGAATTACTGCCGTATAAATACACGAGGGATTCATGATAAATGCAACGGAAAACAACACGCTTAGGGGAATCCTAAGCGTGTAAGTGTATTATTTCAAACAGATGGCAAGTATTGTTCACAGATGGTGATATCATCGTCTTCTAGAACATAAGGATGTGTTTCCAGCAAAATGGTTTTCAGGTATTCTGGCATCCTCTCACCTTTGTACGCACAAATTAATGGAAATGACAGCAGATTTACAGCTTTGTCCACTGTTCTCTCAAAATCCTCTATGATATGCAGGGGCTCTTCCAAGGTTGCCCATTCCACATGTGCCCATGATCGGAAAGAGATTTTATTTTCGGCATAGGGCTGAACCGTTTTATTAAAGTATTCTTCGATTGCAGGAGGATGATAACTGCCGCTTGAGCAATAGAAATCGAAGTTGTTCACAAAGTGAAGGAGCTCCATTTGATCTTTTGTTAACCGAGTGCTTAGTTCTTTATGGATAATGGGGTAAATACGGTCATTTTCAACAAGAATGACGTAATCCCCCGCAATGATGCCATCTTGGATATAACTTAAAACTTGTTTAATGTAATCTTCCATTTCATTATAGGAATATAGCACATGAACATTTTTTTGGTCTTCGAACAACTGATTCATTTTGCTTTTCAATATATCAATCCTTCTTTCATGTATCGTTTCCTTTATACTAGAATTCCATAGCAGGACAAAATGAGAGTTTTTTAACAAGGACAAAAAGCAATCCTTCGCCATTGAAGGATTGCTTTTCCGTTTTATTTCAGCCGCTCGATCAGGTCGGTCATTTTATCCAAAGTGGTTATGTTCTGGTTGCATTTCATGCTGTCCAGACAAATATAATTCCCTTTTTTAATGAATGTCCCTTGGACGGTTCCTTTTGTTTCAGACATGAACATCCCTACTTCTTCAAAGCGGCTGCATATGGCACAGATCCCTTTTTTGTTGGCAGGTTTAATGGTTCCATGCAATCCGGTGAGTTTATTATGATGGGGGGCAATGATGAATTTCTTTCCGGATCCGACATCATCCCATCCCAGGTATGAAATCTCTCTCATATCGATGTTTTCCAACAAAGGGGTTTTTAATTTCTTTGCTTTAGGAAATAGTTTTTTTATCGTTTTTTCGGTTACTTCTTTAAATGGGATCACAAATGGCTTCACCTGTAAGAGAAAGGCTTCGGCTTGTGCGGAATCTTTGATGGTATCCACTGGGTCGAGCAGTTGTTTTTGCTCTTCGTTCAAATCACTGAATAAACTTAGTACTCTTTCCTTGGCGACTGTTTTCAGGGTGTTGATCACATCCTTATCGTTGGCAGTCGCGTGTCCATTTATGAGAATTTGTGTTTGGGATTTTATGAAGTTATACTGCTCGCTCCTGATAAAAGGTTCCATTTTCTTCACTCCTGTTTCTGACGTGTTACCGTTTCTCTTTACTTTACATAAATTACATCTGCTTTAAAAGGGGGAAAACGACTAAGAAACATTCTCGGCATACAAATAGCACTGATATCATTATCAGTGCTACCCGTGTAATCTTTACTTAGAATAAACGATTTTCTTGATGGTTTCCGCGGAGAGAAAATGTTCCTCGGCTAATTGATGGATGGAATGCCCGTCTTTGAATGCATATTTTATAGAGGCATTTCGGTCATCGATCAATTCCCGTGATCCCGAACGGGTTCCCCATTTGTGATGGGCTTTTTCGGGTTTAGGGATATATATGGTTTCACCTTGCACATACTTTTGAATTTCGACGATCAGCTTTTCAGGTAAAACGGCCGTCGCTTTTACATACTTCATTTCTGCCAGCCCCTTATTCTTTATTAAGAATGAAATAAGGTGCAAAGCCGAATATTAGAAATGATAAGGCGGGCGATTAGATTTAGCTTAATTCAACCCCATGCAAAGTATCGCCTCCAATACTAGGCTTTGCATGAGACGCTGCAGAAGGTGGCATTAACATTCGTATTGCCATCTTTACACCTCCCCTTTGTGTTTCTGAAGAACACGAGTTGTTCTTATTATAAAATAGATTAGGGTGGTTGCCAAACTTTTTCCAATATTAAAGCTGAATCGGCGGGCTGATTGTTTGATAATGTTCTGAGTCCATGAAATAATTTGGAGGGAAACCAAACTAACCATTATGGGAGCTGACTTTATGAAAGTATTCGTAGTTGGGGCAAATGGGCAGATCGGTAAACATCTTGTAGATTTATTAAAAGACAGCCCGGATCATAGTGTACGGGCAATGGTTCGCAAAGAAGAACAAAGTGAGCATTTAAAGAAAAATGGAATTGAATCTGCAGTCGTCAGTTTAACTGGATCAGTGGATGAGATTGCGAATGCGGCAAAAGGCTGTGATGCCATCGTGTTCACAGCAGGGTCCGGAGGTAGCACCGGTGCTGATCAAACGCTTTTGATTGATTTGGATGGTGCAGTTAAAACGATTGAAGCGGCAGAAAACCTGGGAATCGACCGATTCATTATGGTGAGTGCTTTTCAGGCCAATAATCGCGAAAACTGGAATGAAGCCATCAAACCGTATTATGTGGCCAAGCACTATGCGGATAGGGCATTGTTACAAAGCGATTTAAATTATACGATCATTCGGCCTGGCGGTCTGGTTAATGAACCGGGAACGGGCAAAGTGACCGCCGCCGAGGAATTGGAAAGAGGCTCGATTGCCCGTGAAGATGTGGCCCGAACGATCCTTGCTTCATTGACCGATGAAAATACCTATAAGCGTTCATTTGATTTAATCTCTGGCGATACTGCAATCGCGGAAGCCTTGAGGAAAATTTAACGTAAAACAGGGGCAGAGCCACTCAGGGGGGAGTGGATTCTGCTTATTTAATTCCTTCGATATGCTTGATGACCTTCGCTGGGTTTCCACCGACAACAACGCCTTCAGGAACATCCTTTATTACGACTGCCCCTGAGGCGACGACGGAATGACTCCCTATTGTAACGCCAGGATTGATGATGGCCCTTCCGCCAATCCATACATGATCCCCTATCATAACCGGTTTTCCGTATTCCACTCCAGAACTGCGTTCAAAGGGATCCAGCGGATGTGTGGCTGTATAGATATGCACTCCGGGAGCCAACATGCAGTCCCTGCCAATTTTCACTTCGCAAACATCCAAAATGACACAATCAAAATTAGCATAAAAGTTTTCCCCGACAGAAATATTGTATCCATAGTCACAACGGAAAGTGGGTTCAATATATACATTTAGCCCAGTGGAACCTAAAAGCCGTTTCAGCAGTGCAGTCCGTTCATCTCCTTCGCTTTCCGTTGTCTGATTGTATAACCGGGTCAACTTTCTGGCATTTTCCCTATCTCTGATCAATTCCGGATCAGCGGCGATGTAAGGTTTCCCGCTCACCATCTTTTCTTTTTCAGTATTCATGTGTGCGCCTCCTGTTTCTCTTAGTTTTAAAAAATATCTGAATATTAAAACGTTTTTCCTGCAAAATAAATTGCAGTACTTTTTACTCAACTTTTCTGTTGAACCTAAATGCCTCTCTCGTTTTTTAAAAAGAAGTAAGAAAAGAAAGATTTTTCCGAATAATGAATGAAATAGCTTTGACAAACGTTCCGCCGGATTTTATAGTAAGAAGAGTTATGGATGATTCATAGTTTCATGAAGGTCCATTTTAACAGATAAGTAGAGTGGTTCGAAGTCATGTCATTTTTTTCGGAAATTGTGGACAACTCTTTTCTTGGTTAAGATAATCACAAAACAATGGAGGGCTCTATATGTCACAGAAAGCACCGCTGTCTTTTGTCATTGTAACAGGGTTAATGCTTTTTGCTTTATTTTTTGGTGCAGGAAACTTAATTTTCCCTGCCATGCTCGGTCAATCCGCGGGGACCAATTTATGGTCGGCCAGTTTAGGATTCATCATTACTGGTGTTGGGCTGCCATTCATTACAATATTGGCCTTTGGTTTTTCAGGCAAAAATGATGTTCAATCCCTTGCAAGCAGGGCACACCCGTTATTCGGCATCATTTTCACCGTCGTTCTTTATTTATCTTTGGGACCGCTTTTCGCACTTCCCAGAACGGGGAGCGTATCCTACGAAATAGGGATTAAACCTTTCCTATCTAATGATGTCGGTTTTTTACCATTGCTGATATTCACGATCATATACTTTGGGATTGCCTGTATATTATCCATCAATCCATCAAAAATGCTCGATATCGTCGGAAAAATATTAACACCTTTATTATTGATTTTCATCGGGATTCTTATTGTGGTCGCAATTATTAACCCAATGGGTGAAATCCAGTCACCAGCGGCTAATTATTCAGATAATTCTTTCTTTAAGGGATTTAAAGAAGGATATTTGACCATGGATACGCTCGCCGGATTTGCATTTGGGATCATTGTCATCAACGCGATCAAAGATAGAGGGATAACATCAAGAAAAGAAGTGTTGGGCTTCTGTCTGAAAGCCGGCTTAATAGCTGCCACCTTGTTGGTTATCGTTTATGCGTCTATAACTTATGTCGGGGCAACAAGTGTGGAAAAACTCGGTCAACTGGGTAATGGCGGAGACGTTTTGGCTCAAGCCTCGAACCATTTTTTCGGACCGGCTGGTGCCGTGTTGTTAGGGTTGATTGTGATCGCTGCTTGCCTGACTACAAGCATCGGTTTGATAACCGCTTGTGCTACGTATTTCAATAAAATACTGCCTGCCGTATCGTATAAATCATATGTCGTCATCTTCTCCGTTTTCAGTGCGGCTGTTGCCAATGTAGGTTTGACCAAGCTGATTTCCATTACAGTGCCTGTGTTAACTGCGCTTTATCCCGTGGCGATCGTTTTGATTGTTCTTACGTTCTTCCATTCCTTATTCAAAGGGAAATCGGAGGTATATTTAGGAAGCTTATTATTAACGGCCATCATCAGCATAATGGATGGAATAGTGGCATCAGGCATTAAACTGGATACCGTTTCTGACCTTTTCACTCAATACCTTCCACTATATAGTGTTGGGGTGGGATGGGTGATTCCTGCCATCATCGGCGGTGTATTGGGCTATATGGTATACCTGTTGAAAGGTGATCCTAAGGAAGCCTATTAAGGGATATCGGAATGAACCTCGAATAACGTTGATTTCCACTCCAGGCACTCGCTTTCCGCGGGAGGTCCGGGAGCCTCCTCGGCACTCTTTGCGCCTGTGGGGTCTCCCTTGGCCGCGCTTTTCCGCAGGAGTCTCGTACCTTCCGTTCCAATCAACTGGATTGTCTTTAAAGAAAAACTGTAGTCGGTTTCATCTTTAAGCTTGATTAAGACAGGGTTACACTTTCGGTTTTTATTGTTTTATGAACCCTTGTTAGATTGAAGAAAATCGCCACACTCCTGCCGAATTTCTGGCTAGCCAAAACCCCACAGCCGCATGCGGTGAGGAGGCTTGGCAGACAGTCGGAGGATTTCAGAATTCAAGCTGGAACGTCTTTTTTAAAAAAACGGAGGTAAACTAGTTCTATATGGTTTTTTATTGTTTTATGAAACTGTGACACGCAATTTGCTTTGATGAGTCTTGGCTTCGGAGTAAGGGAGCGTATTTCAGAATGAAAAACTGAAGGGGAAAATCGCTTTATTCCGAGTTTATCTATTGTCGGGGAGCTGTCTTGATGACAGCTCCTTTTCTTAGTGTTTGTTTTTAATGGGAAAGAGCCTTAAAATGTTCAGAAAGGGGTGTAGGAACATAATGATCAATCGATTACCAACAGAAATAGCAAATATATTACAAACAAGCAAAAAGAATCCTGCTCAATTTGAGGAATTGATCAGGAGCGGCGGATATCTCCCTCCCGAGATGGAGTTGATGGTGGATGCCATCACGGCCTTGAGTATGGGGAAGAATATCCTTTTGAAGGGTCCGACAGGGGCTGGAAAGACAAAGTTTGCCGAGACTTTATCGAACTTATTCAATCAGCCGATGTTCAGCGTCAACTGCTCAGTCGACTTGGATGCAGAAAGTTTATTGGGCTTCAAGACGCTGGCTTACAAAGAGGAAAAACAAGTGATAGAATTCGTACCTGGACCAGTGACCAATTCGATGAATCACGGTCACTTCTTATATATAGATGAAATCAACATGGCAAAGCCGGAGACTCTGCCGCTTATCAATGGTGTGCTTGATTATAGAAGGACGATAACGAATCCGTTCACGAATGAAGTGATAACGGCAAAAGAAGGCTTTAATGTGATTGCTGCAATCAACGAAGGGTATGTCGGGACAGTGCCGCTGAACGAAGCGCTAAAAAATAGGTTTGTCATCATTGAAGTTCCTTATATCGAAGGGGAGCAGTTAAAGCAATTGATAGAAACCAATACAAAGCTGAAGGACCCAAGAAGTATTGATTTGTTCGTTAAACTGTCGAGTGATTTGATAAATGCCGTGAATCAAGGGAAGGTGGCTGAAGATGCGGCGTCGATCAGGGCTTTGCTTGATGCTTGCGATCTGAGTGTGTTGATCCCGCCGAAACGGGCGATTCTTCGTTCCATTGTGGATAAGTTGGACGAGGAACGGGAGCGTGAGTTCGTGAAGAACTTGGCTGACACATTATTCTAACTAGGAGAATGCCTCATGAAGTATATCCGGTTCAATGATTCAATAATAGATACGGCACTTTTTTTACAGCTTCAGGATCTTTCGACTGTTTTATCCGGCATTCCTGAGCTGGAATTCGAATACAATTATGGCTCCTTCATTGATCTGATCGAGAATAAGGTCACTGCCAGCCACTTTTGGGAAAATGGCAATAAGGAAGTGAAGGAAGCGGGTCTGAAAACGGACGTGCTTCTTAGAACGATAGGCACTCTGCATCATACAACAATCCGGAGCATGAAGGAGTACCAGGACAGCATCGGGGAAAGTTCACTTCCGAAGTTTGCTGCCCAATTATTCGCTTTGCTGGAAGATTTGCGATTGGAAGAATTGGTGAAGAAAGAAAGACCAGGCACGAAAAAATGGTTTTCGGTAAGGGGGGCTTACCTTAAACAATATTTCGAAAGCCAATTGGCGACGAATGTCACAAGAAGTTTTGCACTGGATGAATTATATTGCCTCATATATTTACTGCTTCAATCTGACAGGCCGGATCCGATTTTTCCTAGAGCCAATGAAAGGCAGCTGGAAGAACTGGAGAAACTCAAACCGTTCATCCATGCGGTCTTTGATGCCACTAAAACAAGTGATATCACGAGGATTTGCGAGCAAATCGTTTTCCGAGTGAACGATGGGTACGAAGATACGATGAATGAATATTTCATTTTCCCCATTGCAAGTGTGGAAAAGTATAAAGCAAATACCTTATTTGATGAACTGACTAGAAATGATGAACTGTTGAACGATGATACAGATGATGCAGACGAAGAAAAAAGTGAGTTCATTGATGAAAAATTCTCGACTTGGCATCGGGAGAACAAGAACAGCGAAAGTAATTCGACGTTTCTCCAATTTGAATTGGAGCAGGGAACGAAAACAAGCCTGATGGGCGGAGGTGCCCGGGAAGCGGAAGACGCCGACCAAGCACTGGCTTCGATCCAGGGTTCATCAGGGGAAAGTCAACAAAGGGAATACAATCAGCAAGAAACGCTGGAGAAGAAACAAACCAATATGGGCAAAAGCGGTGAACATCCATTTGGTGAAGAAAATAAAGACGTCGTTCAGGTAATCAAAGAAGCGAAGGTTCCAACACTTACGGAAGAGAAACGCTACCGGGAGTTTGTTGCGGATATCGAACCGTTCAAGAGAAAACTCTCCAGTACCATTGAAAAGACGCTCGAAAATAAAAAGAACGCACCAAGAAAAGATTTGGTTTTTGGCCGTTTATCAAAGAAATTACTGCCGCTTGTATTTGAAGAAAATCCTAGGGTCTTTTATAAAAAGAACCAGGATTCTAATGAAATGGATGCGGTATTCACATTGCTTATCGATTGCTCGGCTTCCATGCATAACAAAATGGATGAAACGAAACGAGGGGTCGTCCTATTTCATGAAGTGCTGAAGAAATTAAGGATCCCCCACTCGATCGTGGGATTTTGGGAAGATGCCAATGAAGTGAGGGAAGGATATCAGCCGAACTACTTCCATGTGATCCAATCCCATTCCGATTCTCTTTATCTAAACTCAGGAGCTAAAATCATGCAGCTTGAGCCAGAGGAAGATAACCGGGACGGATACAGTATCAGGGTTGCCGCAATGGAATTGGAAAAAAGACGCGAAAAAAACCGTTTCTTGCTCGTATTTTCCGATGGTGAGCCGGCAGCAAGCGATTATGATCAAAATGGCATTGTCGATACACACCTTGCCGTTTCTGAAGCCAGGAAGAAAGGTATCGAAGTCATCGGCCTGTTTTTAGCGGATGGAGGCATCGATGAGAGTGAAGAGAAGACGATGAAAAACATCTATGGCAAAGAACGCCTGATGATTCCGAGTGTAGCTGAATTGCCAGAGCAATTTACACCGCTGTTAAAAAAATTGCTGCTGAAGACCATTTAAGAAATATATAGATAAAAACGCAGTAGGATTCAATTTTGGATCTTACTGTTTTTTTTTGCTTTGTCAGCTATTGATGGAAATTTAAAATGAACGTCGAATGAGATTTCTTTTGTCTTGATTGGGGTAAACCATAGATGAGGAAGTGATCATTTTGATGAATTTACTTTTTATGGTGCTTTATTTTATAATCATCGCTCTTGTTATTGAAATATCGGTCACCTTGATGAAATTGACTGGATTAAAAAGCACAGTGGCAAGATTTCAGGTTATCTCCATGCTGACGGGTACTGGTTTTACAACTGACGAGTCAAAATCCATTATCGATCACCCCGTTCGAAGGAAAATAAGCATGTTCTTAATTTTATTTGGTGCATTCTCGCTTGCTGTCATCATTTCATCGATCAGTACATTGCTTACAGATGATCTGCGTTTGATGGAGTTAAGCATCATTATTGGAATCCTGCTGGTTTTAACCGTTATAGTGAAGGTTCCAATCCTGAATAATAGATTATCGAATAAGATGAAAAGTGAAATGTACAATCATTATGAATTATGGGAACACCCGATAGAAGAGGTCTTATTTTTAGAAGATGAAGACGTGGTCATGGAAATCGATATTTATGAGGACTCGGAGTTCATTGATGTCAAAGCCTTTGATGTCATCTCACATGGAGCCGACATCAATATTTTATTTATAGAAAGCGGAGAAGTGAAAATCAGAAAAGAGCTATATGAGTATAAAATCAAATTAGGGGATAATATCTTTTTATATGGCAATAAAAAAGAGATAGAAGAAACATTCTCAAAAGAAATCGAAGAGATGAAGAAAAAAAATGCATCGGAGTGAAAGGGATCCCAGCCTTAAATTTAGGGCTGGGATCTTTTGAGGAATGTCTTAATTAATGTTTTTTATTCGGTAATTTCTGAGCGGGATTCCCATTACCTTGACGGCGCATGTTGCCTTCTTCCTTTTTTTGCTGCTCTTGAATGCTTTCAACAAACTCTTTTGAACTTTTCATGGAATGTACCTCCTCCGTTATTTTCTTTTTTACTATAACCAGAAGAGGTGGAATTCATGAGTATGCAAAAAGGACGTAAAGTGGTAACTTTGTTCCACAAGTGAGTTGAAAAGAATATGGGTCGATCGTTTTAAATATCGCTATCTAATGTTAGAATACGTTACATTAGAATATTTTGAATATTGACAAAAATAGGGTCGATATCTATAATAATCAATAATAATATCCATGAATAAACGTTTATTGGGGTTTTGCCTATGGAACGGACAATGACCGTCCGGGATTTATGTGCGTTGCATACTCATTTATTGGACAGTGATATTCAAATTCTTGAAAACCTATCAACGAATTTATCGTTGATAGCCGATTTGAATAAAGCGAATGTGTTTATTGATTGTCCGGTGCGTGAAGGGAAGCATGCCATTGTCGTTGCAGAGGCATGCGGACATTCCGTGAAATCGGTTTACGATCATCCGGTTGTCGGGAAATTTGCTTATGAGGCATTTGAACCGGCCGTATTTTATGTATTGCGCACCGGAAAGGACATGTTCGTGAATCGGGCTTTGACTCAAGAGGGAGCGATGGTCCAGCAAAGTGTCGTTCCAATCAAGGGGGAATGCAATCGGGTCATCGCCGTTTTGATCATGGAAAAGGTGATTCATGAAGAACCTGAATCTTTCAATCAGTTTGATGGGAAAGATCAACAAAATTCCTTAGTTCCTGAATTTATCGAGGAGTCCATTTTCCTGATTAATAACCAAAACCGACTTGTTTATACGAATCCTGCTGCCATTAATTTCATATCGGAAATATGTTTGACGGACTGTGTTTTAGGTGAATCGATTTTCGATTATTTTCCTGGCTTTGCCGATGTTCTTGCTTCAAAAGAGGACATTTTGATGAAGGAAATGAACATTGGTAAAAAGATCATCCAACTAAAGAAGTTCCATTTGGGCAACAAGAATTCCAATGAAACGTTCATCATCATCCGGGACCTGACTGAACTGCGGGATAAAGAAAGGGAACTGATCAGCAAGTCAGTAGCGATTCGTGAAATTCATCATAGGGTGAAGAATAATTTGCAGACAGTGGCCAGTTTACTTCGGCTGCAAATGAGGTTAGGAGCCCCTGAAGAAAGCAAGCCCCATTTATTGGTCAGTTTGAACCGGGTGTTAAGCATATCGTCGGTTTATGAAATCATTTTGGCAAGCAGTCAGGTCGATCATGTGGATCTGCTGGAGCTTATTAGAAAAATAGGCGATATGATCGTTCATACGGAGGGTCAAGCTCGCCAATGCCTAAGCATTGAATATAGGGGTGAGCTTCATTCGATTGATTCCGACATTGGCATTTCGGTCGCGCTGGTGGTGAATGAGCTCATTCATAATTGTGTGAAACATGCTTTCAAGGAAGGGACGGAAGGGAACATTACCGTATCCTTGCTAAAGGATGGTCCTGAATTGGAACTTCAGGTAAGAGATGATGGGATCGGATATTCACCTGCAGTGAAACCTTCTTTGGGGCTGGATATCATCCGCATGACGGTGGAAAATGATTTGGATGGGGAGTTTTCGATTCAGCGGATTAAAGAAGGTACCCTGGCTTCTGTAAGATTTCCATACAAGAGGTAGGTGGGAGAAGTGGACAAGAGGATTTTGGTCGTGGAGGATGAATCGATTGTTCTGCTTGATATAACGATCATGCTCAAGGATGCAGGCTTCGATGTGGTTGGACATGCCCGTAATGGCGAGAAGGCGATTGAATTGGCACATGCACTGCAGCCGGATCTCGTTTTGATGGATATCAAAATGCCGAAAATGAATGGGCTTAAGGCTAGCGATGTGATATCCAATACCTTTCGGATTCCGGTCCTGCTTTTAACCGCATTCAGCCAGCGTGAATATATCGACGAGGCGAAGCGGGCGAATATCGTCGGATATCTTGTAAAGCCCATTACGGAGGCGAATTTGATTCCGGCAGTGGAGATAGCTTTGCTGCAAGCAGCCAATACAAAAAAGCATCAGGAACGAAATGCTCAATTGGATGAAACGCTCACAAGTCGAAAAGTCATTGAAAAGGCAAAAGGAATCATCATGAAAAGGAAGAATGTCACCGAAGAAATCGCTTACAATAAACTGAGAAGGCTTAGTATGGATAAGCAGCTTTCCATGGAGACGGTGGCACGTCGAATCATTGCAAATGATCAAAAACAAGTAAATAGATGAAGCAATGGCGCTTTGATGGACCAAATTGGTTGTAGGCAGGATTTCTGCCGAAAAACCTAAGTTTGGGCTATAAGAGGCGTCTTTTTTATACCCTTTTTTTAAGTTGATAGGCCAAATCAAATCGGAATTCAGGGGGAATATGTATGGAGATGGTAGGTAAATTCGTTATTTATATCATTATGGTGTGTGCCGTTGTCGGTGCTATTGCATCGATTAAAGACAGTGAGCGGGGCTTGGGGAAACAGTTCATGGAAGGTTTGCATACCGTTGGCCATATATTTATCCCGGCAGCTGGAATCATGGCCTCGATCCCTTATTTATCCTGGTTCATCAATACAGTATGCGGCCCGGTTTTCGCTGCGATCGGTGCAGATCCAGCCCTCGCCGCAACAACGATTTTGGCGACGGATATGGGGGGTTACCAATTAGCGGCCGAGCTGAAGGAATCATATGAAGGCTGGATCATGGCGATGGTTGTCGGCTTTATGTCCGGGGCAACAATTGTATTCTCGATTCCAATGGGGCTTGCGATGCTGGAAAAGCGTGATCATAAATACATGGCACTTGGTGTCATGTCAGGAATCCTGACGATTCCGATTGGCGCTTTTATCTCAAGCGTGCTGGTGGTGGCGACTAATTCGAAAATCCGCGAAGTGATTTCCACGAATGCGGATTCTACATACGAATTCGCGTTGAGCTATTTGAAAATTGCCCTGAACCTTTCTCCGCTTCTTATTTTTGTGGTCTTGCTCGCGTTAGGCCTTTATTTCCTCCCGGATTTGATGATTAAAGGTTTCATGTGGTTTGGAAAAATATTGGACGCCGCGATTAAACTAGTGCTCGTGTTTTCGATCGTGGAAATTTTCACCGGATTGTTTTCCAAAGTATTTGGTGCTTGGGGCTTCCATCCGATCATGGCCGATAAGGCAGACCAGTTCCGTGCCCTTGAAACGGCGGGGTATATCGGGATAATGCTGGCAGGTGCATTTCCAATGATTTACCTGATTCAAAAATATGCAGGCAAGCCATTGGAAGCGATGGGCGGGAAAATCGGGTTGAGCAAAGCCGGGAGTGCAGGGATATTAGCCACGATAGCCAATATATTAGCCATGTTCAAGCTTGTTAAAGAAATGCCGCCGAAGGATAAGGTCATAAACATTTCCTTCGCTGTGTGTGCGGCCTTCCTATTGGGAGATCATTTATCATTCACAGCCAACTTTCAGCCTTCCTTAATATTACCGGTCATTGTCGGGAAGCTATCTGCCGGAGCGATTGGAATCGGACTTGCTTACTGGCTGTCCGTTCCGAAAGCTTTGGAATTAGAAGAAAAGGATCGAGCGGCAGGGGTTATCGGCAGAAATGAATATAAAACGAAAAACGAGGAAGAAAAAAGCAATGAAATCCAAGTGGTGTGAAACTGGGGTGTGATTTTAATGAATGAACAGGTGGAACGAATCATCAGTGCAGGAATTGATATTGGCACCAGTACGACGAAACTTGTTATCAGCGAGCTTTCGCTTAGGAATGTGGCGGGTGGCGGACAGGTGCCAAAAATTGAAATTACCGATAAGGAAATTTTGTATCGAAGTCCCATTTTCAGGACCCCGCTTGTATCAGAGACGGTAATTGACATACCTGCTGTTCAAAGAATGGTGGAAAGTGAATACCAAAAAGCAGGAATCACGATCGAAAACATACAAACAGGGGCTGTCATCATCACTGGGGAAACGGCAACCAAACAAAATGCAGAAGAAATGGTGTACCGGTTATCTAAAGCGGCGGGGGAATTCCTTGTAGCGGCAGCCGGTCCGGATTTGGAGGGGATCATTGCCGCCAAGGGATCCGGCGCCTATCAACATTCCATCAAGACAAGAAAGACTGTAGCGAACATAGACATTGGCGGGGGGACAGCGAATATTGCCGTATACCGTTCAGGCATGCTTTGCGGAACCTGCACACTGCATATAGGAGGCCGTTTGGTGGAGTGGGAAGGAGCGAAGGTGAAGGTTGCTCCTTCAATAGGAAAATGGCTGAAATCAAAAGGGCACTCTCCTTTGAATGGTGAAGGGGCAATCATCGCAAATGAAATGGCGAAGGTGCTTTCGAGGTTTTTGGCTGGCTCCTTCACAAAAGAAGATGAACTTCTATTAGTTGGGAAGGAGCCATCTTGGACAGAACGAATAGACGTGTTGATGTTCTCGGGCGGTGTCAGTGATTGCATCTATCATGAAGAACGGGAGGACGAAAGCTTCCGGGATATCGGCATGATGCTTGCCGCCTCCATCAAGGAAAGTGAAGAATTGGCTAAATGGGAGTGGGAACTGCCCGTTGAAACGGTTCGGGCGACTGTACTTGGAGCAGGCGCACATACAACTGAAATCAGCGGAGCAACCATCGAGGTGAATGATTCTCATCTGCCAGTTCGTAATATTCCAGTCTATCGGGTCGATTTTTATGGCGGGCTTGATGATGTAACCGCGAAAATGGCACAAGCTGTTCAGGATGCGATCACCATATACGACGCTTTGCAGGAGGGGCTGAATTTTGCCTTTTATTTAACGAATTTACCTTATCAATCATTTCGGGACATTCACCGGCTTGCAGTCGCTTTTACCGAGGCACTGAAGCAAAAACCGAATCGGCAGCAGCCTCTGATCATTGTCATGGATAGTGATTATGGAAAGGCACTTGGTCAAACCATTCTAGCGAACCAACCGGATCTGCCGGTCATCTGCATTGATCAGACAGAAGTGGAACATGGTGACTATTTAGATATAGGAAGGCTGCTGCGGACAGGGGTCGTTCCGGTTGTAGTAAAAACGCTAACCTTCCACAGTTAGGAAAAGGAGGATCATACGATGAAATTATCCACTCAATACTTTGGGGAAACCCATCAATTCAAATCGTTGAAAGAAGTCCTGGCCAAAGCGAATGAAGAGAAATCAGGAGATAGGCTTGCGGGAATTGCAGCAGATTCCGTTCAAGAACGGATTGCGGCGAAAGCGGTGCTTAGCGAATTGACTTTGGCGGACATCAGGAATTATCCCCTGCTCTCCCCGGAAGAGGATGAGGTGTCGCGGATCATAGATGGTCTCATCAATGGAACCATTTATCAATCTGTGAAGAATTGGAGCGTGGCCGAACTGCGTGAATATATTTTGAGTGACGAAACGACAGGCGAGGACTTGAAACGATTAAGCAGGGGATTGAATAGTGAAATGATTGCAGCGGCAGCCAAGTTGATGTCGAACCTCGACCTTATCCATGCAGCCAATAAAATCGAAGTGCTCACTAAGAATAATAGCACAATCGGATACAGAGGAACGCTGGCTTCGCGCCTTCAGCCTAACCACCCGACAGACAATGTGGATGGCATGCTGGCTTCTTTAAAGGAAGGCCTCTCCTATGGAATCGGGGATGCACTCATTGGAATCAACCCTGTCGATGATTCGGTCGAAAGCGTAAAGCGGCTGCTTCATGCGACACAGGATGTCATCCAGAAATGGAACATCCCGACCCAAAATTGTGTGCTTGCGCATGTGACCACGCAAATGAAAGCCGTTCAGCAGGGGGCGCCTGCTGATATGATCTTTCAAAGCATAGCCGGGACGGAAACGGCCAATCGCTCTTTTGGAATTAACGTACAATTGCTCGAAGAAGCTAATGAGATCGCGAAGGCCTATGGCACCGGCACAGGCCCGCAGCATCTTTATTTTGAAACGGGGCAAGGCTCCGAGTTATCGGCCGAAGCGCATTTCGGAATCGATCAGGTGACGCTTGAAGCCAGGAACTATGGATTTGCCCGTTATTTTGACCCGTACATTGTCAATACGGTCGTCGGATTCATCGGCCCTGAATATCTATATAACAGCAAGCAGGTCATCCGGGCAGGGTTAGAAGATCATTTCATGGGAAAAATGCATGGACTGCCGATGGGGGTCGATATTTGCTATACGAATCATATGAAGGCGGATCAAAATGATATCGAGGACTTGGGTGTACTTTTAACCGCGGCAGGTGTTAATTTCATCATCGCAACTCCGATGGGGGATGACTGCATGTTAAACTATCAGTCTTTGAGCTATCACGATATAGCGACTTTGAGGCAAACGATGGATAAGCGGCCTGCCCCATTATATGAAGCTTGGCTGGAGAAGATGGGGATCATGGAGAACGGAAAATTAACGAAGCTTGCCGGTGATCCAACTATATTTAACCATTAGGAGTGGATGATATGGGAATGAATAATAAGGAAGATTTGGCTGCCATGATAGCGAAAACCCCTGCGCGGATAGGGGTAGGCAGGTCAGGGACCCGGCCGAAAACGGATTCTTGGCTGAAATTCCGTTTTGACCATGCAGCGGCCGTCGATGCTGTATATGGTGAAGTCAGTGATATTCTCTTGAAGCGCTTGGATTTATTCAAGGTGAAAACGAAGGCCGATGATAAGGAAGTCTATTTACGGCGTCCGGATTATGGCAGGAAGCTTTCGAATGAAGCCAAGAGGGTCATAGAAGCCAAATGCATAAAGGCCCCAACGGTTCAAATCATCATTTCCGATGGCTTAAGTGCCAAGGCGATCGAAGAAAATGTCGAGGACGTCTATTTATCTTTCAAACAATCTTTGGCAGTGGCAGGTCTGGATACGGGTACACCTTTTTATATTGAAAAGGGCCGGGTTGCCGTGATGGATGATATCGGTGAAATCCTTAGACCTGAGGTCATTGTCCTGTTGATCGGTGAACGGCCCGGTCTTGTCAGTGCTGAATCATTGAGCGCTTACATTTGCTATAAACCGCGTTTGGGCACCATTGAAGCGGAGAGGATGGTCATTTCCAACATCCATAAAGGAGGGATCCCCCCTGTTGAAGCTGGAGCGCATCTAGGCACGGTCATTCAAAAGATCCTCAAATACCAAGCGAGCGGCATGTCCCTCGTGAAGAAGGAACATGAAGAAGAAAAGCGTGAAAAACTCGGTTGACAAAATAAAGTGGAGAAGCTCTCAGTTTGTAGGGTTCGGAATGTTTTCATCCCGAACCTTGATTTTATGTTATTTTTGCGACACTCCTGCCGACAAACTGGCTAGTCAAGACCCCACAGGCGCTTGAGCCGAGGAGGCTTGGCAGACAGTCGGCGGAAAGGGAGCGAATTTCTGAAATCGGTTGGAATGCTTTTAAAATAAAAAAACTGCAGGCACTCGCTTTATTTGCCTGCAGTCTGGGGGAGCGGATCGCTCCCTATTTACTTGTCCCTAAATTCCATAAACCAAACGGGTTGTAGAAGGGATGTTCTTCTTCAGATCTAAAGTCTTGAAGGCCCGTCAATATAAAGTCGGGTGCATCTTGCTGAATGCTAAAGGTTTCGCCATTCTTAAAGAGAGGCCGTTCACCTACATGGTAATAATTGAATGTGTTAAGCAGGGCAGCCGCCTCTTTCGGACTCATTGTGTTAAGTGTCACGGCATCCGGAAGACCAAAGGCTTTCATTCCGAAAGAACAATAATAGTCTTCCTCTCCGATGATCGTGACAAAATGGGCATATACCGAGAGAATATCCGGGCTATGATGAAGATGCTGCCAATCTTCCTTTGAATGGGCAATTCCCGCCGTTTCTATTTTCACTGCCATACCGCCTGCCTTGAGGATCGCTGCCCCGGCATCGATCAAATCGATAACAGTTCCGGTATCGGATACATCGGCTATTATATAAACGGTAAAGGTATGGCCATTGATTTCCTCTAATGCATTCTCTGAAAAGGCGTCTTTACTGGCGTAAGAAAAGCTCTCTTTTAAAGTGGGTTCATAATCATGGATCTCCGACTGAAACGTAATGTTCTTATCACTGTTATGAAAAACATTCCCGGCTAACAGATACCCTTCGCTTTGGGAAGCGACCGTTTGAATCAATTCTTTCCGGTCCTTCCATTTACCGGGTATCCCGATGATGATTCGGTTGTCCTTCATGGATCATCTCTCCTTTCCAATCACTTCATACTATACCACTACTGATGTTTTCCATAGCATTTCATGAAAAATGGCGCAATGCACCGATAAATGCCAGTGAGGGATGTGCAGGACTTTTTCAAAATTATACAATTGATGTATAATATAATCTAGTAAACGTATAGCCTATCTTCAAAGGAATTCCCTTTGTGGGTTTTCTCATAGGGCCGTATCTTAATAATCTATTCGTGATGAAAGAGAGTGGAATATAATGGGTCGTAAGTGGAATAACATTAAAGAAAAAAAAGCGTCAAAAGATGCTAATACTAGTCGGATTTATGCTAAGTTCGGACGGGAAATATATGTAGTGGCAAAACAAGGCGAACCAGATCCAGAATCCAATCAGGCATTAAGGGTCGTACTTGAGCGTGCGAAAACGTACAATGTTCCAAGAGCGATCATTGACCGTGCGATTGAAAAAGCCAAAGGCGGTTCGGAAGAAAACTATGACGAACTTCGTTACGAAGGATTCGGTCCAAATGGTTCAATGGTCATCGTGGATGCCTTGACAAACAACGTGAACCGGACGGCATCTGATGTACGTGCCGCATTTGGGAAAAATGGCGGGAATATGGGTGTCAGCGGATCTGTTGCTTATATGTTCGATGCAACGGCTGTCATCGGGATTGAAGGTAAAACGGCTGATGATGTTCTTGAGCTGTTAATGGAAGCGGATGTTGATGTACGTGACATCATTGAAGAAGAAGAAAGTGTCATCGTTTATGCCGAGCCTGAACAATTCCATGCTGTACAACAAGCATTCAAGGATGCAGGAATCAGCGATTTTACAGTGGCAGAGCTGACGATGCTTGCACAAAATGACCTAACCCTTCCGGAAGATGCACAAGCACAATTCGAAAAAATGATCGATGCATTGGAAGATCTGGAAGATGTTCAACAAGTTTATCATAATGTAGATCTTGGTGAATGATAAAATGAGCAGGCCTTTGCAATGATCAAAGGTCTGCTTATTTCATTTGAAAGGAAAGAGCCTGTTCCGAAACACGAAACAGGCTCTTTCCTTTTGATTATTCACTTATGGTGATTCCGGAAAGTTCACGGTCTTTCTTGACCTTTTCCAATTCCGAAATGGTGACAAGTTGATACCCTTGGTCATGCAGTTGTTTAATGATTTTTCCTGCAGCCTGGGCGCTAGTTTGATAGATATCATGCATTAATATGACTCTGCCATCTTTGGCTTTGCTCATCACTTTGTTTACGATTTTCTTTTCATTGCGTTCTTTCCAATCTTCTGGATCGACATCCCAAAGTGAGACTTTCATATCCTCCATGTATTCCCGCACATTATGGTTAATCGCTCCATATGGGGGACGGACGAGATTTGGCTCAGTACCTGTCGCTTTTTTTACAGCGTCTTGGGTCTTTTCGATTTGATCTGCGATTTTGTTCTTGCTTAAGCGCGTCAGCTGGGGATGATCCCATGAATGGTTGCCGATCTCATTTCCTTCCTGCAGCATTTTTTGCAGGACTTCCGGGTAGTGCTGTACGCGGCTTCCAAGTACGAAAAACGTCGCGTGACCATCATGTTTTTTCAGGTCTTCCAGAATGGACATGGTATGACTTGGATGCGGTCCGTCATCGAACGTCAAGGCAATGACCTTTTTTGAAGGGTCGATCCATTCATTTTGCACGGGCAGTTTGGCGACGATATTTTTCGGCTGCCATTCCTTTACACGATCCTCATTCAAATCTTGACTTTGATATGAATCTAGCAAACTATCTTTAAAAAGATCCTTCTTGATGGCTATTGTATGGGTCTTAGTTGAATCATCAGTCTTAACGTAGAAAACGAGCGTATTTTTAAAGACTGAAAAAGAATTGAAGTTGGCTGCCTTCAGCTTGTTTTCCTTTTTAATGAGACTGTTTGAAATGCCTTCTTCTTCCTTCTGCGTTAACTCTTCAAAAACAATATCGGATAAAACGGATAAATAATCAGTATCCGTGGCAAAGATGTCTTCTATAGAGAGCTTTTGCTGAGATGGAATATCATAAGTGAAGATTTGGGTTCCAGACTGCTTCTTTCCTTCCACTTGCTCATATTTATCGAAGGAAATCGTAATGGTCTGTTTGCTGAAATGGAGGATCGTATAGGTGAGGTTAAGCTCGGAAGCTTTTCCGTCGGATGCTTTCCATTTCTTTTCATAATCCTTAATTTCTTTCTTTATGTAGGCTTCTAGCTGCTTGTCGATATTTTCTAAATGCAGAACGGGCCTGCTGGCTGAATACCCGCCTTTCGTATTATCTTTCACATACGTTTGAATATCGGCTTCTGGGTAATTTTTATCAGTTGTATAGGCCGAAACGGTTCTCTTCTTATCAAAAGCAAGGCTTTTAATGGCTAACCCCATCGTTCCTACAGCAGCTGTTAGACAAAATAGAAAAATAAAGACTTTTTTATAATTTAATTTCCTCATGATGCACTCCACCTCGATAATCATTCTACTATATAGACGCGCCAAAAGCCTTAAAAGTTTGTAAAAAATTTCATTTTTTTATATTTATATATTTCCTTGCACATTTTCAAACTTTTATGGCTGCACCAACGTCTATTCTTTGTACCTAGGATACGTAATTTAAATGTAAGGAGCTCTAACATGTAATGAAAAACCCAGATATGAATCAATTAATCGCGGCCCGGATAACCGAAAGGCAAGAGAATTTGTACAGACTTGCTTTTTACTATGTCAAAAACCAAGAGGATGCCCTGGATATCGTGCAGGAATCAATCAGGAAAGCGCTAGTCTCCAGCAGCAAAATCAAAGACGCCGCTTCTATAGATAGTTGGTTATATAAGATCATCGTCCGAACGGCACTGGATGTTTTGCGGAAGAAGAAGAAACTGACCGTCGCCGATGATGAAACAATAGAATACTTGCGCCGCGGTGAGGAGGATCACTATCCTGACCTGGATTTGCAAAAGGCCCTGGAAGGACTTTCAGTCAAGTACAAAACGGTAGTCGTCCTCCGTTTCTTTGAGGACCTGAAGCTGGACGAGATAGCGGAAGTGCTGGAAGAAAACGTAAGCACGATTAAAACGAGATTATATAAAGCGCTGCAACTATTGCGGATCAACATGACTGAACGGGAGGAAACGAAAAGATGGAAAAAAAATTAAAAGATCTGCGGGAAGAATATCTTAAAATACCGATACCAAAGGAATTGAATGATGTCGTTCAAGCAGCCTTGAATGAAAAGCCAAGGAAGAAGCCGAGGGTTGGCAGGAATATTCTCGTGTCAGCGGCTGCAGCGCTCCTGATCGTGACAGCTTCCGTAAACATCAGTCCGGCAGCGGCGAAAGCCATGAGTGATATACCGATAGTCGAGAAGGTCATCAAAGTGATTACCTTCGTCGAATGGAAAGAAGAAGCGAATAATTCTTCGGCAGTAATCAAAACGCCTGCAATATCCGGTCTCGAGAATAAACAGCTCGAAGATAGCTTGAATGATAAATACTTATCGGAAAGCAAGCAGCTTTATAAGGAATTCACGGATTCCATGTCAAAACTGAAGGAAGGGGAAAAGGGCAATATCTCGGTGGAAAGCGGATATGTGATATTGACGGATAATGAAACGATATTATCCGTACAGCGTTTTACGGATACGATTTCTGCTTCCAGTTCGACAGAAAGTCAATTCGATACAGTCGACAAGAAAAACGAAGTGCTGTTAACGCTAAATAGCTTATTTAAAGATGATCGCTATCTTCAGGTGATCAGCGAGAACATCAAGGAACAGATGAAGCGGCAGATGGCTGAAGATCCGGAAAAGATATATTGGGTGGAAGATGATGATCTTACTGCTTTTAAAGGCATCGATGAAAACCAAAGCTTTTATATAAACGAAGATGGCAAGCTAGTCATCGCGTTTAACAGCTATGAAGCTGCACCGGGATATATGGGTGCCGTCGAGTTCATCATCCCGACACAGGTGCTGTCAGACCTTCTTGTTGGCGATCAATATATCCATTAAAATGGCCCTATTGTCATTCTTAGGCTGTTTTCACATACTTTGTTGCTATTTACCAAGTAGTGAGGTGTGGTTGATTTCCCCTCCAGATGCTCGCTTTCCGCGGGGCGGGCGGCGAGCCTCCTCGGCGTTAACGCCTGTGGGCTCTCCCCTGTCCCGCTGCTCCCGCAGGAGTCTCGCACTTCCGCTCCAATCAACCTTAAATCGTTTCGTTTAAAACAACAATCTTTACGAAAAGAGCCAATTCCTATGACGGGCGGAAGGTTTTTAAAACGGCATAATACCATTAAAAAAGACGAACAACGTTACTGACTTACAGTAACCTTGGTTCGTCTCTTTTTTGTTCGAATTTCATCTGATCCAGTTCCAGCCTCATTTTTTCCGTCTCCATAAGGAAGTTTTCATGTTTAAGTTTTTCAAGCTCCAATTCAACTTGCAGCATCTTGTGTTTGGTTTTTGACTGTTTTTCGAAATGGCTTGTCAGTATGGCGATTATAGGGATGGAAAAAATCATCACGACGGTTATGATCCCGAACATTATGGTGCCTCCTCGTTTTTATATCTATTATACGGTGAATAAAACGGTTGTAGTGGGGTTATTTCAAATTTCACCATTTTCTACTCTCATTAATAAGTGCAAAGCAACCAAAGTTTATCAAACGTAATACCATGGGTGAAGTTAGGGTAATATATCATTGATTATCGCTTTCTATTAGATTAGATGGACTGTATTTTAGTGCGAAATCCGGACTTTTGCTTACATGGCGGAAAGCCACTTCTATTTATTTTGAAATTAATTATTTAAATATACTAAATATTTGTTTACAATAGTGAAAATTAAAGTTATTATACAATAATAAAAGGAGGGCTAGGTATGGCAACGATAAATAAACAGAAAATTGTGGATAGTGTACCTCAAAAAGGTTTTTTTGGAAACCCTAAAGGATTATTCACCCTTTTCTTTACTGAGTTCTGGGAGCGTTTCTCCTATTATGGTATGAAGGCCATTCTTGTTTACTATATGTATTACGAAGTTTCTAAAGGGGGGCTAGGCCTTGATGAACCCACAGCCCTTGCCCTTGTATCCATCTATGGATCTTTAGTATATATGTCAGGCATAATTGGCGGATGGCTCGCCGATAGGATTTTCGGGACGTCAAAAGCCGTATTTTACGGTGGTATCTTGATCATGCTCGGGCATATTGTCCTTGCTGTACCAGGCAGTCTCTCCATGTTCTTTGTTTCCATGGTACTCATTGTTCTGGGTACTGGATTATTAAAACCGAATGTTTCCAGCATTGTCGGGGAAATTTACGCAGAAAATGATGAACGCCGGGATTCCGGTTTCAGTATATTCTATATGGGTATCAACATGGGTGCATTCCTTTCGCCGTTTGTTGTCGGTACAGTCGGAATGGACTACAGCTTCCATCTTGGATTTGGACTTGCAGCAATTGGTATGTTGATTGGACTCATCGTCTTTGTTGCAACAAAGAAAAAGAACCTGGGCTTGGCTGGGACTCTTCCTGCTAACCCATTATCACAGAATGAAAAGAAAAAAGTATTCACTAAATTGGGGATAGCCGCACTTATCATAGCTGCCATCATCGGCATCACTGCTTCTGCAGGCATCTTAACGATTGAAACCTTCATTAATCTTGTAGGTATCCTGGGAATCGTTATTCCGACCCTTTATTTCATTTTCATGTATCGCAGCCCGAAAACGACTTCCGTTGAACGTTCACGCTTGATTGCCTATATTCCTTTGTTTATAGCAGCCGTCATGTTCTGGGCGATTCAAGAACAAGGTGCAACAATATTGGCAAGCTATGCAGACAAACGGACACAGTTGAACTTTGCAGGATTGGAAATAAACCCGGCATGGTTCCAATCTTTGAACCCTTTGTTCATCATTACCCTTGCACCAGTATTCGCATGGTTATGGATTAAATTAGGAAAGCGCCAGCCGACCATTCCTCAAAAATTCTCGATAGGTCTACTGTTCGCCGGTTTATCATTCCTGGTGATCCTGCTTCCTGTTTATTTCGGTGGATCAGACGCATTAGTCAATCCGCTATGGCTTGTACTTAGCTATTTCCTTGTAGTGCTTGGAGAACTTTGTTTATCTCCTGTCGGACTTTCAGCAACTACAAAATTGGCTCCGGCCGCATTCTCGGCACAAACGATGAGCCTGTGGTTCCTGGCAAGTGCAGCAGCACAAGCGCTGAACGCACAAATCGTCAGATTCTACACACCTCAGACCGAAATGGCTTATTTTGGAGTGATTGGTGTTGCTTCAATGGTCCTTGGACTGATCCTGATGGTCTTATCACCAAAGATTCAAGGCTACATGAAAGGCATTCGCTAACACATAAAAAAGATGACCTCCGAATTAACGGGGTCATCTTTTTTGTTTTTGTATCCTCGCAATTTTACTGAATGAGTAGCATAGATCACCGGAATGGTTGTCAGCTAGCAATAAGCGAATGTGTAAAAAAGTGCTTCCTTTATAGGATTGCTCTTTTTTCCGGTTGTAAGAACCTTTTCATTTTTTGTTTTTGATAATACGGGTGGAGGGGTCAAACGCCCAACGCATTCGGCTATTTGCCAATTCACAATGGATTTCGGATTGGTTTTATTCAGTCATTGAATATATTCCTGCTTTCATAGTAATTGAACTGAATTTTAGCTTTGTACACCTTTGTTTTTGCTCGCAATAATTGAAGCCGCAATTGCAAACGGAAGTAAAAAGAAAGCCAATATTCCATATCCCGCTCCTTCAAACCCTCTGATGTTCACAAAACCGATGTAAAACAAAATAATTGAAGTTATGACGGTTAATATTCCTGGTAAAAGCCTAACAAATAAAGATAAATGTAATTTCCTAAACCACCATGCTAAAAGTATTACTAACATCCCAGGGACGCAAGCAACCAGGAGGGAAACTGCCAACATCATTTTGTAACCTCCTCAAATTCATTAAGTAAATAATACCATAATAAGTAAATTCCTCTTGTATATTAGAATGAAAAAGACAGCCGGTAGTGGTCATTTTCTTGGATGCGTGCGTGAGGAAAACAAAAGTTGAACGTGAAGGATGAGGTAAATTAAATGGATAGGGATTCTATTAAGCTTTAACACAAATTTGATTGGAATAGGTGTGTGAGACTACTACGGGAAAGCGTGTCTAGGGGAGACCCCGCAGGCGCAAGCAGAGGGCCGACCGTCCGCGGAAAGCGAGTGCCTGAAGCGAAAATCAACATGCAATAAAGCCCTCAAAAAAACTGGAGGTAAAATCGATTAGTTGCCGGTTTTGTACAGACAAAGTTCACTTACACGAGTGATCGGCCCTTTTTTTATCAAAATCTCCAAATAGCCAACTGAAAAGTACAATACCTGCTACAAAATAGAATGCATATCCTAAATTCCCTGACCACCTTATCGGTTCGCCACTGAAGTATTGCAGACAAGAATGAGCAAGAAACACGAATATGATACCCACTATACATCTTATGAAAAATATTTTCTTTGTTATCGACATACTGCAAATCTTCTCCTTTGCTTATCCAGTTTACAATAAATATCCAATCATTTATATATATGATTATTAAAATTAGTCAATTAATGGTGCGTAATGGGATGAATGTTATATTTATATCGCACTTGATTTTTCAAAAAGAAAGGAGGTAAAAATGAAACGTTTACTTGGAATATGCATATCCATGCAAATGACTTTCGTGTTGCTTTTCTTTACCGGGATTACTCCAAAGTTGAATTCCTATGTTGGGGCTGTATTCATCTTTTCCTTGCTTATCATTTGTTTCACCATTTTCATTTATTTCTTGCCTGAAGCCGGGATGCCGCCGGAAATCCCTTTGTTTGAATAGGTGAGTTCATCCAAAATTCAAGCGGAAAAAGGGCATCTCATTGAGGTGCCCTTTTTATTTCCACATCTTTTTGAATCAGTTTGCTGCTGGAATCAATCCTTTATGAATGGAGACTTCCTGAATGGCGCGGTAGACGGTTTCGACCATGAAATCGAGTTCCTTTTCTGACATGGAAAGGATCGGCATCATCGTGATGACTGGGCCGAGTTCCCGGATGATCAGGCCATTTTCCCGGGCTGTCTGGATGATTCCGGAAACGACATTCTCTTGGAGGGTGAACGTTTCCTTTGTTTGGCGGTCTTTAACGATTTCCACTCCAATCATGAAGCCGCGCTGGCGGATATCGCCGACTATCGGAAGTTCGTATAGCGCTTGCAGTCTTTGTGATAGGTATTTTGATTTTATCTGGATGTCTTTAATGAGATTGCGGCTTTCCATCAGCTCGATATTCTTCAGGGCCAGGGCACAGGCAAGCTGATTTCCTGTATAGGTGTGACCATGATAGAAGGTTTTATGTTCTTCCCGTTCCCCCAAGAAGGATTGAAAGATCTGCTCGTTCATGATGGTGGCGGCGAGTGGCATATATCCCCCAGTGATCCCTTTACCCATACACATGATATCGGGGACGACGTCTTCCTGTTCGCAGGCAAACATCGTACCGGTGCGACCGAATCCTACAGCCACCTCGTCACAAATTAAGAGGATATTGTACTTTTTGCATAATTGCCCGACCTCTTTCAAAAAGCCATGGGGATGGGTTATGATGCCTGCTGCTCCCTGCACGAGCGGCTCGATGATCAATCCTGCAATTTCCTCGGATTGCTTCTGCAGTAACTTCTCCAGTTCCTTCAAGCAATGGTTTTTCACTGCTTCTGGATCTCCATACTCAGTCATGTGATAGGCATATGGTGAAGGGGCTGAAATCCGTTGAAATAAGAGGGGCTTAAAGATTCTATGGAATAGATCCATTCCGCCCACACTCACGGCACCGACAGTATCTCCATGGTATGCTTCGTCAAGTGAGACGAATTTGTTTTTATTCTGATGCTTGACGGGATCGATATTCTGCCAATATTGATAAGCGACTTTAAGGGCGATTTCCACAGCGGCTGATCCCGTGTCCGAGTAAAAGACTTTCGATAAAGAACCAGGAGTGATCTCTGCCAGTTTTTTCGCCAGTAAGATCGATGGTACATTCGCAGATCCGAGCAGCGTCGAGTGCGCGACTTTATTCACTTGTTCAATTAGGGCGCCGTTTAATTCCGGCTCGTTATGCCCGTGCACATTCACCCATAATGAAGCATAGCCATCGAGGTAGCGTTTGCCATCCACATCAATCAGGTAGCTGCCTTCGCCGCGCTCGATGATCAGCGGTTTACTTTCCCGATACGTTTTCATTTGTGTGAACGGATGCCATACATATTCCTTATCCCATTGTTCTAAATCCTGACTGTTCATGCTTCGAACACCTCTTTCAGTTGTTGGGTATATTCTTGATCACCAAGCAAATCAAGGATGCAGATCCTTAAGTCTTTTCTAACATCGGCCAGTGTCGGGATGCAGGCGAGGCCATTCAGCCCAGTCAGTTTTTCAATGGTTTCGATATTGTCTTGATGAATCCGATTTTCTGCCCGGTAATGATTATACAAAATGGTTTTCACGTTGATATCATGGACTTGGGCATAAGAATGGGTCGTCACGACATCATGAATCGCCCCTAAACCGCTTGTGGATACGAAGAGGACAGGCATCCCGCAATCCCTTATGAAATCCGCCGTCATATAGAAACCTTCCGTTCGTTCAATAAGCGGCACAGCCAATCCGCCAGCTCCCTCGACTAATACGATGTCATACATTTCCTCAAGTTCGTGAACCCTTTCCACGACTTTCTTCTCATCGATGATACTGCCGGTTAATTTAATCGCCAAATGTGGGGAGGTTTCGGGTTCCAGTGTGTAAAACCCCGATTCCTTTACACCGAGTTCCTGCTCAAACCAAGATATATCCGGGTATGTATGATTTTCCTCATTGATTCCAGTTTGAAATGGTTTGAATATCGTGACGCTTTTTCCCAATGTTTGAAGAGACAGATAGAGTGCACTCGTGACGATGGTCTTTCCAATGTCCGTGCCAGTTCCGGTTATAAAGTAGGCTTGGCCCATGGATGATTCAGCTCCTTTACGTTTATATATCTTGCAATGCGTGGACGTACTTTCTGAATGATGACAGCACATAGAATGCATAGCATTAAATCACCGGGTACAGGTAACAAGAAGCCGTAAAGGATCGTTTGGCTGATGGAAAGCGGCGTTTCCACAATCCACTTCATCGCACCATACAGCCAGATGCAGCCGAAAAGGTAAACGGTCAGCAAAGTGGCGGCATTAGCAAAGAATATGGAACGAATCGTGGAGAGGGTAAACCGGTTGATCAGCCATCCATTTACATAGGCTCCCAGTATATATCCGAGCAAATAGCCGAAAGTGGGTTTGAATATATAGCCGAATCCCCCGCCTTCAGCAAACACGGGCACCCCGATAAGTCCGATCAAGACGTAGCATAACTGACTGAGCATCCCAAGCCGGGGCCCAAACAATGCGCCTGCCAAATAGACTGCCAGAATTTGCAGCGTGAAAGGTATGTAAGGGATAGGTATCTTAATAAAGGCGCCGATGGCAGTTAACGCGGTAAAAAGGGCCACATAAGAAATCGTCCTTGCTTTCAAGTTTTTAACCCCCTTTTTTGAAAGTGCTGGCAGAATGCCCACTATTAGTTTGCCTGATTCCTATTTTATATGTCAACTAATTTGTTATTTGGTTAACATATAAAGTGCCATTTTTCTTAGGATTTAAAGGACAACTAGTAAAATATTGAAAAAAGGCCATTGAATAATATTTTGTATGTATGTTATTATTCTAACAATATGTTAACTTTTTATGTTTTAAGTTAACAAATATTATCGCTCCATTTGATACTGCTAAATGTTCTGAGGATTGATGCTACACATGCAGCCGGTTGGAGGGAAAAGTGGTTTAGGGAATTTCGCGGCTGGAGCAGCAGGTTGCAGGAAGCGGGTCTATTACTGGTATCTTCCGTTTTATGTGCGGAGAACCGGAACAGGATATGTGCTTTTTCAAGGAATGGGATTCGGCACACAATAAAAGAAAAGAGGGATAGGTTTGGAAACATTGGTAAGAGATTGGAAGATGTTGGCGGAGAACGTTATCAAAGGATATAAAGTGACGGAGGAAGAGGCATTATCTATCGTCCAAGCCCCAGACGAAGAGGTTTTGGAAATTCTGAATGCAGCCTATCTCATACGTAAACATCATTATGGGAAAAAGGTAAAATTGAATATGATCATCAATACGAAATCAGGATTATGTCCCGAAGATTGCGGCTACTGCTCGCAGTCGATCGTGTCGGAAGCCCCGATTGATAAATATGCTTGGCTGACTAAAGAAAAGATTGTCGAAGGAGCGCAAGAATCAATTCGCCGGAAAGCGGGCACTTATTGCATTGTTGCTTCTGGCCGTCGTCCGACCAACAGGGAAATCGATCATGTCATTGAAGCGGTAAAAGAAATCCGCGAAACGACGGATCTTAAAATCTGCTGCTGTTTAGGTTTCCTGAATGAGGAACATGCAGGTAAACTAGCGGAAGCAGGCGTTCATCGCTATAACCACAACTTGAATACATCACAGGAAAACTACAGTAAAATTACATCGACACATACATATGAAGACCGGGTAGATACAGTGGAAGCTGTGAAAGAAGCCGGAATGTCCCCATGCTCTGGAGCCATTTTCGGAATGGGTGAATCTGAGGCGGAAGCGGTGGAAATCGCTCTATCCTTACGCAGCCTTGATGCAGATTCCATTCCTTGTAATTTTCTCAATGCAATTGACGGAACGCCGCTTGAGGGAACTTCCGAGCTGACCCCCACTAAATGCCTGAAATTGATTTCGATGATGAGATTCGTTAATCCGAGTAAAGAAATCCGCCTGGCCGGCGGCCGGGAGGTCAATCTACGTTCCATGCAGCCCATGGCACTTTATGCTGCCAATTCCATCTTCGTCGGCGACTATTTAACGACAGCTGGTCAAGAACCCACAGCGGATTGGGGAATCATTGAAGACCTGGGGTTTGAAATTGAAGAATGTGCCCTTTAATTGATAAAGAAGATTATTGAGACAAACCAAAAAACACCCTTTGGGTGTTTTTTTCAGTTTGTCGACTAAAGGGAGCGGATTTCTGAAAGGGGGAGGTGTAAGGATTTCCACTCCAGGCACTCGCTTTCCGCGGGCGGTCCGGGAGCCTCCTCGGCGCTCGCCTGCGGGGTCTGGCCACGCTTTTCCCGCAGGAGTCTCGTACCTTCCGTTCCAATCAACTGGAACTTCTTTTTTTAGAAATATTGAAGGGAAACTGGCTCTTCTTCTCCAATAAGTCTACAGTCAGGCGGTTCCAACAATTTTTCGACAAAAGGAGTTTCGAATTGCTCTCGCCCCGAACCAAGATTTTAAAAGTAAACTTGATTATGTTTCATGTTTTTTACTAGTTTATACGGATGAAATCCTCACTAGATATAAGAAATATGCGACACTCCTGCCGAATAACTGGCTAGCCGAGACCCCGCAGCCGTTTACCGGCGAGGAGGCTTGGCAGACAGTCGGCGGAAAGGGAGCGGATCTCTGGAATTTACTGAAATGGTTTTAAGAGAAAAAAACTGCAGGCGACTCATCCTGAAACATGTTGAAGACTAGATTATCGTTCATGTTTTTTTACAGCAATCCTTAAAGGATGGAAGAAATATGCGACACTCCTGCCGAATAACTGGCTAGCCGAGACCCCGCAGCCGTTTACCGGCGAGGAGGCTTGGCAGGCAGTCGGCGGAAAGGGAGCGGATTTCTGGAATCGACTGAAATGGTTTTAAGAGAAAAAAACTGCAGGCGACTCATCCTGAAACATGTTGAAGACTAGATTATCGTTCATGTTTTTTTACAGCAATCCTTAAAGGATGGAAGAAATGAGCGACACTCCTGCCGAATAACTGGCCTAGCCGAGACCCCGCAGCCGTTTACCGGCGAGGAGGCTTGGCAGACAGTCGGCGGAAAGGGAGCGGATTTCTGGAATCGACTGAAATGGTTTTAAAAGAAAAAAACTGCAGACATTGCCGTAATAGAACTAATGTCCTTCAACCTTTACAAAAATAAAAAAGTAATGATAAGTGAAAATAATGAAAAAAAAATGCTAAATTGTAAGGAGAGGTTTTATAATGAATTACCTGAATGCAATAACATTTGCTGCATTGTAGTAAATGATTATGAAATAGGGAAAGGATCAGTATTGGTAATATCAATAATGAAAGGATAGTTTTGTGTGATGCATATATGGCTGATTAGCTTTATTATTTTATTATTGCTAGTAATATTTTATACTATTATCCCAACGGTGCTTATTCGTGTAGGCAGCCTGGGAATAACCAAAAAAATAAATTCGAATAATGGGATTGCGCTAACTTTCGATGATGGCCCAAACCCTGAACATACGATAAAATTACTTGATCTTTTAAAGGAATATGAGATAAAGGCTACATTTTTTGTTGTGGGCAGTAAAGTGAAAAGTAATCCTGGGATTATTAAAAGAATGCATGAAGAGGGACATACGATAGGTATCCATCATTTTCATCATGTTTCAAGTTGGGTCCTATCACCAATTCATCTGCGAAAACAGTTGGAAATGACTGAAAAGGCGATAACGGAATGCACGGATGAAAAGGTGATATTTTATAGACCGCCATGGGGCCATTTCAATATGTTTACCCCACTGTTCAGTAGGAAATATAAAGTAATTATGTGGTCCGGCATCTTTGGGGATTGGAAAGTCCAAAATTGCAAAAATACTCTGCTTGATCAGCTTCGAAGCACTTCAACGGAAGGTTCCATCATATTGCTTCATGACTGTGGTGAAACATTGGGAGCGGATAAAGAGGCACCAGGCTATATGATTGAAATGTTGAAAATTTACCTGCAGGAGAGTAAGGAAAAAGGAACACACTTTATTTCTTTAAAAGACTCATAACTAATTCTGGGGGTATTATGGATATAGATACACTTTTACAATTTATTGATTCTTATGGATACCTGATCATTTTTCTTTTTTTATTCTTCGGCATCGTGGGAGTGCCTGCTCCAGAAGAATCACTTCTATTTCTAATTGGGGTGCTGGTTGCCCAAGGTAAGCTCTCTATGGGTTTAGCGATGCTGTGTGCAATTCTCGGCGCCTTTATCGGAATGCTTGCAGCTTACTCATGCGGAAAATACGTGGGGTATCCATTTATAAATAAATATGGAAGATTCATTGGGATTACGGCTGAACGCTGGGAGAAAGCAAAGAGAAAATATACGGATAATGCACGAAAAACGTTAGTATTGGGATTTTATATTCCGGGGATGAGGCAAATAAGTCCATATTTTGCAGGAATCTCTTCTATACCCTTTCGGAAATACTTCCTCTTTTCCCTATTAGGCACTATACTATGGACCGTCCCTTTTATAGTGGCCGGTTATTATGTGGGGGATGCTTTTAATGTTAATCCCAAATACGTTCCATATTTAGGTGTTGTATTTTTAGTTATTTTTGTACTATATGTTACTATCAAATACATTAAAAAGAGAAAACAAAGATCAAAAAGTTGAGTCGGCTCCTTATTATAAAACGTCGGAAATAAAAAATCGATTTAAGGAATTTGTTCAACGATATTGTAAGAGGAAGATATCATGAACTATATATTTTGTATTTTCAGAATGATTTCTTTAGGAGATGACACACATGAAGAAGATTTTGTTTTTACCTCTCTTTCGAATGCAGTCGGGACATCATCAAGTTGCAGAGGCATTGATGGATATGTTAAAAAAGCATTCAAATGGGATCACTTATAAAAAAATCGATCTTATCAGTTATACCAATACCTCTCTAGAAAAATTCATTGCAAATAGTTATCTGACATGGATCCGCTATGCGCCGGAAACCTATAATCTTGCCTATAAGAATCTGTTTTATGTTCACTCGCCAAAGGAAAGTGTATGTAAATGGTATCAGCAATTATTCATGAATAAGATGGAACGATTGATAGCGGAAGAAAAGCCTGATTTAATTGTTTGTACACACGGTTTCCCTTCATATCTTTTGAGTCAGTTAAAGATGAAAGGGAAGTGCAGTACACCGGTAATAAACGTGTACACGGACTTTTTTATTAATAATGTGTGGGGAAGCGAAGGGATAGATGCCCATTTTCTTCCTAGTCAAGAAGTGAAAGAAAAGCTGATGAGTAAGCGTCAAATACCAAAACAAACGATGATGGTCACTGGCATTCCCGTGCACGAGGAAATCACAAAAAATGCCCGTGTCCAAAGAAACACAGAACGGCCAAAAATTTTGATATCCGGAGGAAATAGCGGTCTGGGAGGGATTTTGAACTTAGGTGATGAGTTAAAGAATTCAACCGACTTTGATTATTTAGTTCTTTGCGGAAATAACAACAAGCTTTATGAAGAAATCAATACATGGAACTTACCTCATATCAAACCACTGCCCTATATCTCATCAAGGTCTGAAATGAATAAGCTTTATGAAGAAGTTGACGCAATCGTTACGAAACCGGGCGGTGTCACGATCAGTGAATCATTACGAAAAAAGCTTCCGATTTTTGTTCATTCCAGGCTTCCGGGGCAGGAGGAAATCAATCTGCAGTATCTAAAACAGCAAGGCCTTGTATTTAAACTTAATCAGAAAACGCCTTTTGAAAAACAATTACTGAGTATATTGAAGGATCAGAAAAAAATGAAAAAGTGGAGCACATCCATAGAGTCCTATCATAAGGAAATAGAGTTGGAGAAACCCGAGGGAATAGTGGAGGTCATGAAATTGATCCTTGATCTTAATCAAAATGGTACGCCTTCCTATCTAGCCCGACAGCCCAAACTTCTTTATAGCTAAATGCATGGTGTTCCCGCTGGTGATCCTAAAAGGAAGAATGGATACGGAAGGCTGCTGAATTAGCAGCCATCCTATAATGAAAGGTCGGAGAGAAGAGTGACTTTGAAAAAAACATACCTTTTGATTTTTTTGATGATGATGCTTGTGATGGTGGGTGCAGGGTGTTCAAGTGATGAAACGGAAATGAAGGCGCAAGCCGGAGGAAAAGTGGAATTGACGGTTTCCGCAGCTGTAAGTTTGCAAGATGCCTTAAATGATATAAAGAAGTCTTTTGAAAAAGAGAATGCAAATGTGGAAGTTCATTATAACTTTGGAGCCTCTGGAGCTCTTCAGCAACAGATATCCCAAGGTGCACCTGTTGACCTGTTTTTCTCGGCAGCAGAAGATAAATTTGATAAATTAGTAGAGGAAGATCTTATTGAAGAGAAAAGCGGAATCGATTTAGTCGGCAATGACCTGGTGCTTGTGGTGCCAAAGGATTCCAAAAAGGAAATTGGATCGCTGGAAGACCTCACAAAGGCCGCTAAAATTTCGATTGGGACTCCAGAGTCTGTACCGGCAGGGCAATATGCGAAACAAACTTTGGAAAACATGAACCTTTTCAAAGAAATGGAAGATCGATTGGTATATGCCAAGGATGTGCGGCAAGTGCTTACATATGTGGAATCGGGAAATGTGGACGCAGGCCTCGTTTATAAAACGGATGCGCTCAACTCATCAAAAGTTGAAATCATTGCAGCGGCTCAGGCAGATTTACACGATCCGATCATATATCCCATGGGAATGATCGATGACAAGGATCATCCCAAGGAAGCCAAGCTATTCTATGACTATCTCCAAACGGAAGCCTCCATGAAAATCTTTGAAAAATACGGATTTAAGAATTTGAAATAACCGCCAATCCGGTGGTCTCAGTTTTACTAGGACTTGTACAACGAACGTCGATTTCCACTACAGGCACTTGCTTTCCGCGGGCGGTCGGCCCTCGGCTTGCGCCTGCGGGGTCTCCCCAGACGCGCTTTCCCCGCAGGAGTCTCGCACCTTTCGTTCCAAACTTGAATTAGTTTTTAAACTTTAGGAGAAATCCTTATTTCTACAGTTTAACTAGGACTTGTACAACGAACGTCGATTTCCACTACAGGCGCTCTCTTTCCGCGGGCGGTCGGCCCTCGGCTTGCGCCTGCGGGGTCTCCCCAGACGCGCTTTTCCCGCAGGAGTCTCGCACCTTTCGTTCCAAACTTGAATTAGTTTTTAAACTTTAGGAGAAATCCTTTTGTCCACAAACTATAACCACCAATCTGGTGGTCTTTTTTAATTCATCCGCAGTAATATTAGGTATATTTACCTTGATATTGAAACCTCTTCTCGCTTTACACGTAAGAAAAGGGACATGCATGTATTCGTCTTTCAATCGCTGCGTAATATGGACCTTGGGACAAAAGAAGGACAGGCACATTATTGTCCTTTGGCTTGACTGCAAATGGTACCATTCTTTTTGAAAACGATGTAAAACAGTTTAATAGGCAGGTATCCTATAACCCCGCCGAGAGTATTCAGGATTAAATCATCGGTATCAAAACTTCCTAATTCAAATAAAAGCTGAAGAATCTCATAGGTGAAACTAAGACAGAATGTTGCAATCAAGATCGATTTGAGTTGGGAAAACCTTTTTGACAGTAAGGGAAGCATCAAGCCGAATGGTACAAAGCCGATGATATTCCCCGCTATATTTTCCATCCGGATCGATGGGTTAACATCCGCTAAGAACAGGTAATGGGCAATGGTTTTAAAAGGGATGAAGTTATGGGAACCCCAATAGCGGCCATGGGAAAAATTAATATGACCATTCATCTCGGTTATCGAGAAGGTTTTAAATAAAATGAGCTTTGTAAGCATTGATAGATACAGAACCATAAATAACGATAATACTATTTTCTCAAAAAATTTCATGATACAACTCCAATATTAAAGTGGGAAATATTTATCATTTTATCATAAATGGTATATGATGAGTTTAATGTAATAATTTACTATATTCTTAGTTCGAATTACCAAGGAGGGGTAAAACGGTGGAGGAAGCAATAATTGATTTTGTCATTGCAGTCATATTAATTATTGGTTTCACATACGGTCTCATTAGGCAATTTAGACATTGTGTCAGTATCGGGAAGGGAAATAAGTCGGAGTATGTACATTACAGGAGGGCATTGATTGGAAACTATCTGGTTTGCCTATCCTATTCAGGGTTTCTTTTTTCTTATATTTTGAATTCATTATTGGCATCCCGAATTATACAGGCTTCATTTATTACAAGTGATAATACTAGTTTTTGCAGTTTCAGTTTTCTTGCCATTCTATTAATCGCCAAATTTGGGATTATTCCTAAGGAAAATGAACAAGTTGAATTACAAGAATACATAGTTGAGAAAGAGGAAATATGAAGAAAATTTCGCTTATCATATTAATTGCATGTATTTCAATCACCTTTCTATTGAATGTTGCCATGCCTGAGATTGCTGGCAAAATGAAACATAATATAAGTTCCATGAATATTCTTTATTCATACAGTGTCACAAAAACATTCTCGGAACAAACCCATGATACGGTTGAAATGGCATCCGTTCCTTCAGGGAAAACAGAGACCAGGGATGCTGATTTCCGAATTGATGTCAAGCTTGAGGGCACGCCGCTGAATATTAAAAGTGTAGTGAAAGGGCACTTGAATAAACCTCAAGCGTATAAAACTAAAGAAAAGTTAACCGGGCCCGAAAAAGGGTTTTCAAACCGGACATATTATCTTACCAAAAATTATGATAAAGGAAGATATACAGTCATCCGAACGAATAAAATAACAGGAAAAGAAAAGGTGTATGCCGGAACTTACTATGAGCCGAGCACGCAAGATCCCATCGTAAAATGGTCGCGTGATGAAAAATGATGGCGGTCATACGATTTTAAGTAAAGTTGAGTGATTATATGGAAAAAACAGTGAAGATCGAGGAATATAACCCTGATTGGGTCAGTGAATTTCAACAGGAAAAAGCGAGGATCATGGAGGTTTTAAAGAACGATTCCCTTTGTGTTGAGCATATTGGAAGTACATCCGTCATGGGGTTGGGGGCTAAACCGATTTTGGACATCATGGTTGGCGTCCAACATTTAGCTGAAGTTGACGCGTTCATTGAACCGTTGACATCGATAGGGTATGAATTTGTCACGCATAAGGAGTTTCCCGAAAGGCGTTTCTTTAGAAAAGGCCAATGGAGAGCGGGTACACACCATTTGCATATCTATAGATTTGGAAGTGAACAGTGGAAGACTCAACTTTCATTCAGGGACTACCTAAGAAGCCATCCTGACGTACGGAAACAATATCAGCAATTAAAAATGTCCTTAGCAGAAAAGCATCCTGCAGATATAGTGGGGTACACAAAAGCGAAAGCGCCATTTATCTTAAATGTCATGGAATCAGCAAAAGGCGGTTGACTTCCAAGGTGAAATTTTGAATTACTTGAAATATGGTAACGGCAGTGGTTTAAACTGCCGTTTGTTGTATAAACAATTAGCATGAACTTCGAACGATGGGTTCGGGGGCAAACCGATAAGTAATGTACGGGGCCTGATCCGAATTGGTTATCCGGTTCAATAGTAACTCAGCTGTTTTAATTCCCATTTGCTGAATGGGCTGTCCAATTGTCGTGATGGATGGTTCATAAAACTCCGTATAAGCGACATCATCAATGCTGACAATCGCCACTTCCCCAGGAATCGAGATTTTTTGCTTTTTCAAATAGCTAAGGATTTCACGTAATACTAAATCATTTCCTGCCACTATGGCTGTCGGTGGTTTTTCTGCATCGAATATCCGGGCCAATTTTTCTTGAATTTGGTTTCTGGGTAAAGAATGAATATCATCCTCCCTTACTTCCAATTTATGAGATGCCATCGCTTTTTTAAATCCTTCGATTCTCTCCAGCCTTGGTGTGATCGGGATATCAATCGGTAAGGTTAAAAATGCAATGTTTTCGTGTCCTTTTTCAGCCAGCATGGAAACAGCTAAAAAGATTGCAGCATGATTATCTAAAAGAACGGAATCGGAAGTTACCCCATCAACTAATCGATCGACGAATACCATTGGAATGGCATGATCGATCAAGTAATTATAGACTTTAAAATCATTTCCTACCGGAAAGATGATGATTCCGTCCACTTGCGTAGAAACGAGCAAATCAAGGTATTCTTTTTCTTTCTCTGGATCATCGGCAGAGTCACATATGAATACTTTCATGCCATGCTGCTGAAGCTGTTCTTCTACGGTACGAATGATTTCAGTGGATAAAGTATGTAAAATATTAGCTACGAGTATGCCAATGACTTTTGTTTTTTTCACTTTTAAATTCCGGGCATTATCATTGGGACGGAAGTCAAGTTCTTGGATGACTTGCTCGATTCTGTCCTTTGTTTCAGCACTCATATAACGAAAACGCTGGTTAATATATTGAGAAACCGTACTTTTGGAAACGCCGGCCTTCTCAGCAACATCTGATATGGTAGTTTTCTTTTTTTTCATGATGCTCTCCTAAAGGATATTATTTCTTGAACTAGAACGGGATACCTTCATCATAACAAAGGAGCATGACGATTCCAACGCCATTTACCTGATTTTGTTAAACATTGGATGTAAGAAACACCCTAAGCACTTTGGCTAAGGGTGTTAACCTTAAACTATTGTTTTACATATCTTGATCAGAAGATTAACGAACGAGCCAGCCTCCATCAACTGCGAGGATATGGCCATTCATATAGTCAGAGGCCTTGCTGGCAAGAAAAACGACAGTTCCCATGACATCAAAGGGTGTTCCCCATTTTTCAGCCGGGATCCTTGAGAGAATGTCTTTGTTTCTTGACTCATCTGCACGAAGCGCGGCAGTATTGGCCGTTTCAATATAACCTGGGGCAATCGCGTTTATTTGAATGTTTTTAGACGCCAATTCATTAGCGAAGGCTTTAGTCAGCCCGGCAACGCCATGTTTACTCGCAGTATACGCGGGAACGAACTTGCCTCCTTGGAAGGTGAGCATCGAAGCGATATTTATGATTTTCCCGCTGCCTTGTTCAACCATTTCTTTGGCAACGAGCTGACTGAGAAAATACAAGGAGTTAAGGTTAATGTCCATTACTGCATTCCAATCCTCGTCTTTATATTCCAATAAAGGGGCACGGCGAATCGTTCCTGCATTATTAACAAGGATATCGATTTTTCCGTATGCATCAAGACAGCCTTTTACAACTCCTTTAAGGCTTTCCTTATTCGTAAGCTCCGCCTGATAAAATACAGCTTTTTGCCCGGTCGTTTCGATTAAATCCTTTGTTTCCTGCCAATTATCACCATGAGCAACGATAAACAGATCTGCACCCGCCTTTGCTAATGCAACCGCATACCCTTGGCCCAATCCGGTATTTCCTCCTGTTACGATGGCAACTTTCCCTTTTAAACTGAAAAAGTCCATTGAAAAATCCAGTAAACTCATCTTGTTTCCTCCATCCCCATATGGATTAATAAAACACTCTAGTCTTACTTCATATCTGAAATAGGAAAGGTATCCATATCTTCATATGTATAATTCTCTCCGGCCATTGCCCAAATAAATGTGTAGTTGCTTGTAGCGGAACCACTATGTATGGACCATGGAGGTGAAATGACAGCCTGTTCATTTTTCATGACAATATGCCTTGTTTCATCGGGTTCACCCATCATGTGGAACAAAACGGCATCATCTGCCAAGTCAAAATACATATAAACTTCCACTCTGCGGTCATGGACATGAGGGGGCATGGAGTTCCAGACATTTCCTGGAGCCAATTCGGTCATTCCCATACACAGTTGGCAGCTTTGGATTCCTTTTTCATGAATCATTCTGCGAATCGTCCGCTTATTTGCCGTTTCCTGTGATCCCATTTCATCACCTTGCACTTCCTTGAACGCTACGTGTTGAATAGGGTAGTTTTTATGTGCCGGAGCAGAGGCTAAATAAAATTTAGCAGGTTCGGAGTCTGAGTCACTAATGAAAATCAGCTCCTTACAACCTAATCCTATATATAGACAATCACGATTTTCAAGGGGATATACTTTCCCGTCAACTGAGATCCTTCCTGATCCCCCTATATTAAATACCCCTAATTCTCTTCGTTGAAGAAAATAATCAGCTTTAATGAAATCATGACCCTCAAGCTTAACCTCTTTAGAAACAGGTTTGATTCCTCCTATGATGATCCTGTCATCAAGGGAATAGCATAAAGAAACGTCGTCATCGAGAAATAATTTTTCCACTAAAAAATTTTCACGGATTTCACTTGTATCAAAGTGTTTGGCTTGTGACGGATGAATGGAATAACGTTTTTCCATATGCATATAAATAACCTCCTAGTTTAGTAAAACGGTTTATCGTTAGGTTGAAAAATGTTAACGTTACCAATATTTAAAATATATCTAATGTTTTCCAAATAGTCAATATTAATAGAAAATTTTAGTAGTTTATCAGTAAAATAGATGGAAAATATGCAAAAAATAATATAAAAATTAGTATTGTTAATAACTGGTTTATATGATAATCTGATTTCATCCAAAAGAAAGCGCTTTCTTGTAGTGTTGGTTTACTAAACCGAAATAAACATTTTTCAGGAGGAATTGGGAATGATAGATTTAGATGTGATCACCTTTGGGGAACCGATGAACATGTTCTATGCAAATGAAGTAGAGGCTTTACATGAGGCTAAATCCTTTTCCCGAGCGATTGCGGGAGCCGAATCAAACGTAGCCTGCGGATTGGCACGTCTTGATTTAAAGGTTGCTTATATGACGAAACTTGGCAACGACAGTTTCGGTAAGTTCATCATCGGAGAATTGAATAAAGAAAAAGTCGACACGACAGGTATCCGTTTTACAAGTGATCACCCGACAGGAATGCTCATTAAATCTAAAGTGCATGCCGGAGACCCGGAGGTGGAATACTTCAGAAAAAATTCAGCTGCTTCCACTCTGAATATCGACGACCTCTCAGAAGAGTATTTTCGGCAAGCTAAACATCTGCATGCAACAGGTATCCCATCCGCATTATCCGAAAGCTGCCATGAATTTACCGTTGCTGCCATGAAACTTATGAAGAGCCAAGAGAAAACGGTTTCATTTGACCCGAATTTAAGGCCTAACTTATGGCCGGATAAACAAAAAATGGTGGAATGCATTAATGAGCTTGCTTATATTTGTGATTTATTTCTTCCAGGCATGTCCGAAGCGGAAGTTTTAACAGGACTCCGAACACCTGAGGAGGTGGCCGAATTTTATTTGAATAAAGGAGTTAAAATGATTGTCATCAAGCTTGGAGCAGAGGGAGCTTATTATAAAAATGCCAATGAAGAAGGGTATGTTAAAGGATTCGTACCGGAAAAAGTCATTGATACGGTAGGTGCAGGCGATGGTTTCGCAGTCGGTGTGATCAGCGGCTTGCTTGACGGGAAATCCACGCTGGAAACCGTTACTCGGGGCAATGCGATTGGCGCCCTTCAAGTCATGGCTCCCGGTGATATGGATGGCATGCCCAGCCGGAAAAAATTGCAGGACTTTATTGAAAGCCAGAACGAACTATTAAATGTTGAATGATCGATAACTGCAGCCAGTTAACTCCACAACTAGACTTCCAATTACAAATATTCATAAATTTGATAATGAAGTGGAGAGATTGTGATGAGAATAAAAGCCGCAATAGAAAAAATCCCTGGTGGCATGATGGTTGTCCCGTTGTTCATAGGTGCTTTGATACATACTATTTTTCCTGACACGGCAACCTTCTTTGGCGGATTTACAGGTGCCATGCTAACAGGTACCGCATCGATATTAGCCGTCTTTTTCTTTTGTGTCGGAGCTACTATAGATGTCAAGCAATCCGGGTATATTGCAAGAAAAGGATTTACATTGCTTTTCGGTAAAGTCATATTTGCGGCATTATTGGGATATGGTGCAGCTTTGCTGCTTCCGGAGAATGGGATTCAAACCGGTATCTTTTCCGGTCTTTCGGTATTAGTGCTGATAGCGGCTTTTAATGAAACGAATGGCGGTCTTTATACCGCACTCATGACAAAATTGGGCAGAACGGAAGATGCTGCGGCATTCCCGTTCATCAGTATTGAAAGCGGACCGTTCTTCACGATGATCATCCTCGGTGTTGGAGGCCTTGCAACGTTTCCATGGCAAACAATTGTCTCCACATTGATTCCGTTTGCAGTCGGGATGATTGTAGGGAATATCGATAAAGAATGCCGGGAATTCTTTGGACAGGCCGTACCGGTCCTTATCCCGTTCTTCGCATTAGCTCTAGGATTCGGGTTGGATTTTGGCATGATCGTAAAATCCGGATTCATGGGTATTTTAATGGGCGTTGCAGTCGTCTTCCTGTCCGGAGGCGTCTTATATCTACTGGACCGTTACGTTACTGGCTCCGATGGTGTTGCTGGGGTCGCCGCTTCTTCAACGGCGGGTGCCGCAGTTGCCGTACCTTTCATCATCGCCGAGTTAAACCCGCAATTCGCTCCTGTTGCAGAATCGGCAACAGCAATCATCGCGACAAGTGTATTGGTGACGGCAATCCTGACACCGATGCTCACGATGTGGGTTGCAAAGAAACAGGAGGAAAGAGGCATTCCGCAGCGAAGGGGCATGAAACCAACTATTTTGAAAGATCAAAATGTGGCTTCCATACAAAAAGCGAAATAAAACAAATGAAATGTAAGCGTTATCCAAAAAAGCAACTGGGGTTATTATCCCGGCTGCTTTTTTGTGATGCATGCACATTATGTTAAAATAAGGAAAAAGTAAAACGGAATGGAAACGCGAATTCCTATTAAGGAGGCTTTCATGAGAAAGGTCGAGGTCGTACCATATAAGAAAGAATGGTCCAAGCTATTTCAGGATGAATGCCAAAAATTAGAGGATATTTTCGGGCCTGAAATGATAGAGTTATACCATATAGGCAGTACGGCCATCCCGGCCATTCATGCCAAGCCTGTAATAGATATTTTGGCAGTGGTGAAAGATGTGGAATGTGTGGCTGACTTTAATAAAGAGATGGAAGAGATGGGGTATGATTTCAAGGGGGAGAACGGAATCGCCGGCCGACGTTTTTTTAGTAAAGGCGGGGATGAGAGGACGCACCATATTCACATGTTTCAAAAGGGACATGAAGAAATAGGCCGACACCTCGCTTTTCGGGATTATTTGCTATCACACCCTGATGAAGCACAAGAGTATAGTAGGCTGAAGCAGCGCTTGGCAGCGGAATTTCCAGATGATATTAAAGGATATGTAAACGGGAAAAATAATTTTATCAAAAAGGTTGATGAAAAAGCGAAACATTGGGCAAAGCGTGGTGATCTTCATGCTAATGAAGTGGATTAAATGCCAAGTGAATGAGGAAAACAAGCGTTCATTTTCAAAAGCACAAGTGGGATGGGGACAGTTGCGCCATTGTGCTGGCTTCATCGGTCAAATCGGAGGGTGGAATAGAAATGAACCCTGTGAAGCAGGCGTTCTCTCCGTTTGGAAAGATCTCCATGCCTATCAAAGTTTCATGCAGCATCAGCATGATGAAATTTTCGCCAAGAGTGACCAAGGAAGTACGTATACAAATATTTCTGTCGATATATTCGAGAGTATATCCAATATAGGAACAACGGACATTACGGATTATAAGGGAAAATTACTACGAGTGGCTGAATGTTCTGTTGAAAATGTTAAACGAGCCCGTTTTGAGCAGGTGCTAAAAGGCGCAGGGAACAGGGGGATGATACCGGGCATGCTGTCAGGCGCATTCGGTAAAAGGCAAAACGGCAAATATCTGGCCGCATCATTATGGGACAATGAAGATTCACATCAACGGTATGCGGATAAGGATTTGCCTGCACTGATAAACGACCCCGGAGTGGAAGATTCAACCCAGCGAATTTCAGTAAGTTTAATTGAATTGCATCCAAAGTGGGCGGTCATTTAGAATCAAACATTATCAATCTATCAATTTGAATAATCTATGGCGTTTTGGACTGTTGCTTTCTTAATCGAATGGCTCTAAATACACTTTCTACAGAAGGGGATAACAAATGAAACTATATTATGATTCACAGTATATCAGGGGCATCTGCCTCAATAGAGACAGAATATCTTCTTATGACCATTTTCCTCTTGATCTTCCTGTTATCAGGCACCTTCAGGAAGTTGCTTTTCATCCCAGTGTTACCTATGTCATCGGGGAAAATGGAATGGGGAAGTCCACCTTGCTTGAAGGTATTGCGATTGCGTATGGCTTCAATCCCGAAGGCGGAACGTTGAATTTCAATTTTTCCAATTATGATTCCCATTCCAATTTGGACGAGTACCTCCGTTTGAAAAGAGGCGTATACAAACCGAAGGATCATTTTTTCTTTAGGGCGGAAACCTTTTATAATTTAGCTACGAATATAGAGGAATTGGACAGGGAGTCATCGTTTGGGTCGAAGATCATCGATTCCTTCGGTGGAAAATCACTACACCAGCAATCTCATGGGGAATCGTTTTTTTCTGCTTTTGTAGAACGATTTCAAGGTGATGGATTGTATATCCTCGATGAACCTGAAGCTGCATTGTCGCCATTGAGACAAATATCGATGCTGGCCAGGATAAATGAGCTTGTTCAACAAGGTTCCCAATTCATCATTTCCACCCATTCCCCGATCATCATGGCCTACCCGGATGCTAAAATCCTCCAAATTTCAGATGAGGGAATGAGTGAGGTGACATTAGAGGAGTCCAATCACTATTTGTTAATGAAACAGTTTTTCGAAGATAAAGATCGGCTGCTTCATCATCTATTTCAATGAGATTTTAGCATCCCCATGAAAAGCAACTGAGGACAAACCCCGTCTGCCCTGCGCATACGGGGTTTTCATTTTTTTGGAATTCTTTGTTGACAGCTTAGGTGTATTATGGGTATAGTACATCTATAAGGTGTATGAACCACTTAGTACATACACGCATATCAGGCTTTTTTTTAATAAATAGGGGGTGGTTTTAATGAACGTAAATACCCGGGAACCGGTATATCTGCAAGTCGTTAGGCATTTCAAAGAACAAATAGCCATTGGTAATTTCGTGGCGGGGCAGGAAATTCCCTCCAGAAGAGAACTGGCGGCTTCACTCAATATAAATCCCAATACCGCTCAAAAAGCGTATAAAGAAATGGAGGAACAGGGCTTGATTCATACAGAACGAAATTTCCCCAGTCAAATCACGACGAATGAAACGATTTTACAGGCTGTAAGGCAGGAATTGATTTTGGCAGCCGTCGATACGTTTGTCGATGCGATTCGTCCGATTAATGTACCGGTTGATGAACTGCTTCGTGTGGTTAAAGAAAAATACTCGGAAGAAATAAGGGAGGAGGAAGAAAAATGATAGAAGTAAAAAAGATCTCCAAGAATTATGGACGGAAAAAGATCTTGGATGATGTTTCATTTACAGCCAATAAAGGGGAAGTCACTTGTCTGATCGGGATAAATGGTGTCGGTAAAACGACTACACTCAAAGCGATCATGGGCTTGACGCCATATAAAGGTGAAATCCTGATCGATGATCAAAAGATGACAAAGGAAAGTTATGAAAAAATCACCTTCATTCCGGACGCACCGACCATGCTTCCGCAAATGACCATTAAACAGGCCATGGTTTTCATGTCGGATTTCTATACGTCCTGGAATCCGGAAAGAGCTAACCAGCTAATGGGGTTTTTCAAGCTTAAAGAGGAGAATCGCATTTCGGAATTGTCAAAAGGAAATACAGCTAAGCTCAACCTGATGCTTGGTTTGTCCCTTGACGTCGATTATGTACTGATGGACGAACCATTTTCGGGAATCGATATGTTTAGCCGCGAGCAAATTGCCGATGTCTTTGCGAGCCACCTGATTGAAGATAGAGGAGTCATCATCACGACCCATGAAATCGGTGATATTGAACATTTGATCGATAAGGTCATTTTATTGGATAACGGTTCAGTGCTTAAAGAGTTCAATACAGAAGAAATGCGGGAAGAGGAAGGGAAATCGGTAGTCGATGTAATGAGAGAGGTGTATCAATCATGATGCGATATATAAAACTAGTGAACTTTGAAATCAACCGTTTCAGTAAAATCTATCTTAGCTTATTGTTGATCACCTTGGTTTCGCAATTTGCCGGAGTGATCATCGTAACGAAGAGCCTTCTTAATGATGCCAAGGATATCATGAAAGAAGAAAGACTATCTGAAGCAGCTTATATTACCAATTATGGAGGCATTGATTTTACCCATATCGCCAATAGCCTCTTGTTTGTAGGACCGATAGCGCTGTGTGCGGTTGCCCTTATTTTTTACATTTTCCTTATTTGGTATCGTGATTGGTTTGGAAAGAATACGTTCATTTATCGTCTGTTGATGTTACCGACATCCAGATTATCGATCTACCTTTCAAAAGCTACGGCCATCTTCCTGATGGTATTAGGATTGATTGCTTTCCAAATCATCATTTTACCTATGCAAAATGCACTATTTAATTCGAATGTGCCGGAAGCGCTCTTGAATGAAATGTCAATTTCTACTATCACGATAGCCAATCCGATTTTGTCATTGATCATCCCAAGCACATTCACGCAATTCCTGATTTCCTATGGCATCGGTCTTATGATCATGTCGATACTATTCACGGCGATCATGTTTGAAAGAAGTTTCCGCATAAAAGGAATCATAATGGGCTTGTTATATTGCGGAATCGCTGCGGTGTTGTTTTTAGCTCCACTTTTCGTAATGGAATTTGGGAATTTCTATTTCTATCCTAATGAATTATTTGGCCTGCTGCTCGCATTAGGAATCATTTTGACAGGCTTATCGGTTTGGCTTGGTGCCTGGTTATTTAAAAATCGCGTGACCGTATAACAACTTTAAAGGAGAGTGAACAAGGTGAAACGTTATTTATGCAGCATCATTATTGGAATGGTTGTCATCTTAAGCATCGGGACCTATTATGTCAAATTTTCCTCCGCTTCCAGCCTTCCAAAGTATACGTTCAAGACACTGGAAGGCAGCGATAAAGAGCTTGATCCGGTAATCATACATGCTACGCTTGAAAATGGTTCTTTTTATGAACCATTAACATTTGAATCCAATACAACCACATATGCCAGCGAAAGGTCTTACTTGGAGAACTTAACTGGAAGACAGGATCATCAAATTGAAAGATTAATAAAAGAACATCGTTCGTTTATGCGTGGCAAGGATTCCATTAGTTCTTTATATAAAGATGATGATTTTCTCGCTTACGCTTGGGTGAATAGCGAATATACAAAGAGCGGGAATATGGAAGCGGAGTTTGATATCGGTTTACTGGAGAAGAAGGACGAAGAGGAAACTTCTTTCCAAGTTGAACTTCCGAATCAAGGGAGAATCATGAATGTTGATGTCAGGGATGTGCAATTGGTCCATTCAAAACTACAGGTTTTAACGATGAATGATGTGAATTCCAACAATGAGAAAGAGACGAAAGAGGTTCATCTGTATACGATCGATGTAGCCAATAAAAAAGTCTTGAGCGATAAAACCCTTGTATCTGAATCCTTTACTTACCCTAATCAAGTTGATTTTGAGATGCCAACTGATGTTGCTCCCTCCCAGCCAAACAACATGGTATTCTTTTCGTTAATTAAAGGGGTAAATCATGAGGATGGCTTTGAGGAAAAACTAAAGGAAAGCAAGCTTTTATCTTATAATTATGAAACGGAAAAATTAGAAACGGTTAAAAAAGGATCGCTGAGCCTGGACATGGAAAGATCAGGATATGCAGACGTAAAAAACCTTTATACAGTTGAAATGAAATCAGGTAAATACCGCATTAAAACGTTTGATCTCAGCAGTCAAACATTAACGAATGACACGGAACTGGATTTAGCTGCTAATAAAAAGGAACAAGTTTTCGCTGCCATTAAGAACGGGCGTGTGTACTTCCTATTAGGGAACGAAGTGGATCAAGACGTTTTAACATACAAGCCTGCCAAACTTCTGATTGCAGATATAAAGACTGGAAAGACTTTATATAAAGGTGAAACAGTCATGAATAAAAAGAACAGCAAAAGTTTTGGACTTTTTATCAATGACTTGGAAGTAAAGTAAATACCTACTATCTATAAAGCTTTAAATGAAAAAGGGATATCCCCCAATGGGATATCCCTTTTTCATTTAAATGGAAGCCAAGTTCGTTCTGGCTGTACGTTCCTTCTTGCCGTGCAAGAAGTAGTAAAGGACGGAGGTCAAGATGACCACAACGCCCAAGATGACATAAAGTGTGCTGTAACCTGTTACCGGAATGATGAATCCCAGAATATAAGGGCCGAATCCAAGTCCTGCATCAAGCATGATAAAGAAGGTGGACGTTGCCATCCCCATTCGGTGAGGCGGTGTCAGTTTAACGGCAATCGCCTGAGAGCTTGATTGCATATTACCGAATCCAAGGCCAATGAGGAAACCTGCTGCCAGTAAAGTGAAACTATTGGTTGTCATACTTAGAAGCAGCAAGCCGACTCCGAAAATAATGAAAGCCGGATACATGATGAAGTTCGATCCTTTCCGGTCCATCAATGGTCCTGAGAAAGGACGTGATAGCAATACGGCTACTGCGTACACTACAAAGAAGAAGCTTGCCGTATTGACCAGATCGATTTCGATGGCATAGAAACTGATGAAAGAAAGGACACTGGAATAACAGAAAGCCAATAACAGAGTGATGATGGAAATGGGCAGTGCCTTAGGTTCAATGAAATTGGAAAGCTTGAATCCTTTGCTTTCCGTAACTTTTGCCGTCACTTTCAATGCCGGGACATACAGGAAGAATGCTGTAATCAGGGAGATCACCCCTAAAGCCAGGCAGAAGCTGAAAATGACTTGGAAGCTTGTATGTTGGGCCATATAAAGACCGATGAAAGGACCGATAGCCGTCGCAAGTGTTGCGCTCATGCTGTAATAGCCGATGCCTTCACCCTTTCGTGTCGCCGGAATGATCTGCGCAACGATCGTGCCTGTCGCAGTACTTGCCATCCCCATTGCCATCCCATGGATCAGGCGGTTAACAAGCAGGAAGCCGATTCCAAGGTCCACGAAATAAAGAATTGTTGTCAAAGTGAAAAAGATCAAACCTATGAATAACGTTTTCTTGCGGCCGATTGAATCAATGAAACGGCCAATGAACAGGCGTCCGATCAACGTCCCGATAATAAAAATTCCCGATATGAGTCCGGCTTCACTTGTAGAAGCATCCAATTCATTAACAGCATAGATGGCAAGTGTCACCATCAGTAAATAAAAGATTAATGTTATGAAAAAATTGATGGACGAAACGATGACAAAGTCCTTCGTCCACAGTCTGGTTCTGGATTGATCCATGTTATTATCTCCTTACTTTATAATGTTATTTCTAATTTCGCCCATGATGCGTATGGCAGCGAGTTGCTCCTCTTCCGTGATCCCCTTCAATATCTCCTGTTCATATTGATCGATTGTCACACGGACTTCGCTGTAGACCTTTTTGCCAAGCTCCGTAAGCCGCATCCTTTTCTCGCGTTTATCTTTGCTTGGCACATGCTCGACATACCCCAGCTCTTCCAAGCGGGCAATGGTCCTCGTAATCGTGGGTTTCTCCACGCTTTGGTAATTGGCAAGCTCGACAAGCGTCGCCGAACCATAATTGTTCAAGTAATACAAAATGGACCATTGAGCCCTGTGTAAATCATGCTTGTTCAGCTGGATATTAAGATTATTTTCAAACGGCCGGTACAGCAGCAATAATTGCTGAAAGAATTTTTGGAAAGTCTTTATCAGAAACACCTCTTATCAATATATGGTTATCTTGAGTAATTGTTACCCTAGGTAACTATAATACCAAATTTAATCCCTTCTGTCCACTCGGATTTGTTATTGTTATTTTGAAAAAATAGGGGAGGAACGGCAGAATTCACGAGTAAAAGCCGGAAACTCACGAGTAAACACTCCAAAAAGCGATCATAAGAGGAGGGTGACAGGATATCTTCAACATATTGAGCTGTATGTTCCAAATTTAAAGAGGAGCATTGATTTTGGGGGCTTGTTTTTGGACGAGCTGGGCTATGAGCCATTTCAGGAGTGGGAAAGCGGGAGGAGTTGGAGAATGGGTGAGATGTACATGTTTTTTATACAAGCGGAAACAAGGTTTCTCGACATTCCCTAACATAGGGGACGTGTGGGTCTTAACCATTTAGCTTTTTACGCCGCTTCCCGGCAACAGGTTGATGAAGTTGCCAGGAAAGTTAAGGGGGGGAGTTACCACCATTAACGCCGATAAGCATCCATTTGCAGGCGGGTAGGATCATTATGCTGTATATTTCGAAGATCCAGATCGGATGAAGGTCGAACTCGCGGCCCCTTAACAATAGTTGGCATAGCTATAACCATTATTTCCACCTTTCCCATTCTCAGGTTCGGGCTCTGGGCCAAGTGAAAAGGCCTCGATCAATATGAATGCTCCGAAAACCTGGGTCCAGCTGCCTAGTAGAAGGATATGTTCTCCCACCCGTACTTTTTCTTTTAAAATAAAAATATTTCCGACGGATTCCAAAAAAGAACCGGCTGCAATGAGGCCATTTCCCTTGATCTCAAATGGTGAAATGGCCTCATCAGTCAGCGTTGCCCCAAACGTTTCAAAGGCGGCACCGAGGCCTTGGATTCCACTGCCGATTGCATCGGTTCTCGTGCCTTCCTCCACTGAACCACTCAATTGCATATCTATTCCAACTACATTTGCGGTATTACCAATGGCCTCAAGCCAATTGCCGAATATGAAGTAGGATTGCGAACGTTCGTTTTCCGGGTTCAGCATTTTTGAACGGCCGATCGCTTGCAGGGAATTTGCAACGGCTTCAATGCCATTCCCTTTGAGGATGAGATCTTTTCCGAGATTAGTGCTCGTTAAAGTTTGCCGGGTTTGCCCGATTGCACCAACAAGAGTGCCGATGCCGAGTAACCATGCTGCTGAAATAAGGAGGTCATCTCCATTTCCATGAGTGATCATATCTTAAACGCTCCTTATAAGTGGTTAGATTATATTATTCAGGAAACAGTGTTTGTTTACTTAATGCTTTATCACTTTGGGCTTTGGTTGTAAGTTACCCATTTATTGGTATAATGACAACTGGAGGAGATGATATTGACTTTTAACAATTTTTTGCAAATGATTATCGCAGCACTTTTCTTTATGGTTTTTACGTTTTGTACCTGGTATGAAGGAAGCGAAATTCTGGATAGACCTTGGGAATGGAAGCATTCCACGCATTTCACACACGTAAGTGATGAACAGGCGATAGAAGCAGATGATATTTCGAATTTCGATCATTTCGTGTATGCCGCAAAATTCAAACCGTTATTTCCATCTCTTATGGTCCTAGCCGCATCGTACTTAATCATTCTTACGGGATATATCCTGTTCCAAAGAAGGATTAAAAAGATGGCCCTATTCTTGTTGGGATTCGGTGTCCTCTTTCTATTTTCAAGCGGTTATGTATCCAATTCCCCGACTGTTGGAGGAAATATCTTTCAAGCATTTTTTCTGATAGGCGGAATCATAGCGATAATGGCTGCAGCTATCTATTATTACCGGATGCCAAGAGGGTTCAATACGCTCATGAAGTAAGCAAGCTGCCGATGAGGCAGCTTTTTTTGTGCAAATTGTTGACACAAAATAACGAAAAATAATAGTCATTTACGCGAAATTCTTAGATTGAACTTCACTGTAATGTAGTTTATAGTTAAGTCGAAATTTAGTGGACCAGTTGTTATAATACCGGCGATGAACCCTATCGATTGGATAAACCAGTGATTGAAGAATAAAGCGAAAAGGTGATAATATGTCAGCCAAAACCAAAATTGAACAGCCAAAGATCCCCCAAGACTTAACACAAGCGAACTTTCAGGAAATATATTTTCAAGATGAGCCTTATCTTGAGTCCCGTATCATAACCAACTGCACGATCGATAGAGAAAAAATGGACAAAATCGTGTTATCACAAGTTGTTTTTAAAAATGTGACATTCAGTGATGTATCATTCAGGAATATCGAGCTGACGGATGTCATCTTTGATCATTGCGATTTAACGAATGCCGATTTCATGGGCGGCTCGATTCATCGTGTGGAATTCAAAGAGTCCAAACTTTTAGGCATTAACCTTTCTGACGCAAGCTTAGGGAATGTCTTCTTTGAGAATTGCAACCTGAATTTAAGTGCCTTTGGTTATTCCAGTTTAAAGCAAGTGAGGTTCGATCATTGCTCATTGGAAAGTGCTGATTATTATGAGTGTAAATTCATTAAAGTGAAGTTTGAAACATGCAGATTAAATGAAGTGAACTTTTCCCGGACACCCCTCAAGGGAATTGATATTAGCAGTTCTACATTTCAAAGGATTACCGTATCCCCCGAAGATTTAAAAGGATGCGAAGTTTCCCCGGACCAAGCGATAGTCTTTGCAGCCATGCTTGGACTGAAAATTAAAGAGTGAACCTTTCAATAAGGCTGAAGCGAGGGACCACCGAATTTGGCGGTCCTTTTTGAGTGATTTGTAGGGCAGAGTGAGTAGAAGTATATAGGTTTTGAAAAGCACGGAATCTTTGCACAAACGCAGTATTTATTTACAATATTTGTTAAGTGGAAAGGGGACTGGAAGTTGATTATCAATAAGGTCACTTTGTATAGTCATGCCTGGAATGAAATGCGGAATTTTTATATTGATGTGTTAGGGTTTGAGCTACTATCGCAAACGGATGGTGCTTTTGAAATTAAGGCAGGGGAAAGTGTGCTTGAAATCAAAAAATATCATCACAAAGAAAAGCCTTTTTACCATTTTGCCATGAACATTCCGACCAATTTATTTATTTCGGCAAAAGCATGGGCGAAATCAAAAGTGGAATTGACCAGGGAAGAGGATGATGACGAGGTTTATTTCAGCTTTTTAGACGCAAAGTCTTTTTATTTTTTAGACCCTTCAGGCAACATTGTCGAGTTCATATCTAGATATTCCGTATCGACCGAATCCGCGGCTGAGTCTTTTTCAGCTCAAAACGTCCTGTGCATCAGTGAAATAAACATTACGACAGATGAAGTCAGGGCCTTGGGGAATCGGTTGATCAGCAATGGTGTACCTGTTAGGAATGGTGAAGCGATAAGAGAAGATGGATTGAATTTCATGGGTGAACATGAAGCAGGTTCGTTTTTACTTCTAGGTCCAAGGAAACGGCGTTGGATTTTCTCGGATAAAGAGTCGGAAACCTATCCGCTTTCGCTAGTCATAAATCAGCATCTATATATTTCATTGGATGGCGAAGGATGTATGGAATTGAAAAAGATGGAATGATGTAGATTTATATATTGGCAATAAAGCAGGAGCGGGCTGCCTGTCATTGATGTATTTCCTATGATGGTTTTGTCATCGGGATTGTAAAAGAATGAATAAAGAATAATCTCCAATAATAACAAGAAGAAGGTAATTTATGCTGAACATGATAATTATCCTATTAAGTTACTTAATAGGTTCCATCCCATTTGCTTTGGTCATCGGGAAATTATTTTACAGTACCGATATCCGCGGATATGGGAGTGGAAATCTTGGTGCAACTAATAGTTTTAGGATTTTGGGCAAGACAGCAGGGACGATTGTAGCATTTGCTGATTTATTGAAAGGTATCATAGTCTGCGTACTCCCGATGGCGCTGCATTCGAACGTTTCCCCTGCACTATGCGGCTTACTTGCAATAATTGGCCACGCCTTTCCTGTTTTCGCGGGATTTAAAGGGGGAAAGGCTGTGGCAACATCGGCGGGAGTGTTTTTATTTTTAACCCCATTAGGTACATTCATTGCTTGCATGGTATTTCTCATTAGTTTGCTATCTTCAAAATATGTATCTCTCAGTTCGATGCTGGGGAGCATTTCCATATTGATATACAGCTTATTTTTTGAAGGCAGGCTTATCATTGCACTCTCATCATTTATTTGTTTATTCGTCATCATTTTGCATCGGGAAAATATAAAGAGAATCTGTAAGGGAACGGAAGCAAAAGTAGGCAGGACCTATAAATAGCAGGAAATGAATTACATGCAGATGTTATGGTTCTCTCAATATAGTGAATATTGCACCATAACCTAAGGAGCAAAGCCATGAAAAAAAGAAGTTTATTGATAGCGGTGGGAGTGATCGTTTTTGGGATCATTGCCTCGATAGCATTGTTTAGTAAGAAGTTCGGCTGGGTATCTGATAAGTTTGGTGTTTCCTGGCAGCTTACTCTCCCAATGTGAATGAAATGAAAAGGCCACTGGATAGTGGCCTTTTTATTGCCCTTCTTCTGATCACCACATCACCGAAAAGATTCCTGACAGTGAATTGATCATTTTCTATCTTTTCATTGATGAAAGTAGTGAATTCATTTCGAGGGTTTCTTCTTTCATTAACGAGAGATTTGGACACAAAGAAAACAAGGCGTCATATCCGGGCAAGAGTTAGATGCTTTTAGGATAAACCGTTTGTGCTGTGAAGGAATTAATTATATATTAATCCTTGAGTACATTAATTCATGGATTAAAGTATGATGATAAGAAAAGCCCGGAGGAGACAATCATGAAAAATATCAATACAGAACAAGAATATCGTGAACAAATCAACCAAGAGGGACTGACGGTCGGGATTTTTACGACTACATGGTGCCCGGACTGCAAACGTTTAGACATGTTCATCGATGAGATCACTCAAGAACATCAAGACAAACAGTGGTTTACAATCGATCGTGACGAGTTCCCTGAGATTTCCGAAGAGCAAACGGTAATGGGAATTCCATCACTATTAGTATTTAAAAATGGGGAAAAGGTTGCGCACCTGCACAGTGCGAATGCTAAAACTCCAGAAGCGGTCAATGAATTTCTAAAAGACCTATAAAAGACCTGAAAATGTGAACCCCTTATTGTGCTGTAATGAGGGGTTTATTTTTTTTTAAAAATTTTTCTGGAAATGACTTGATTTCTAAGGTGAAACGGGTTTTAATTATAGATACCGAACATCCATTATGGATATGTGATATCTACATACATACTGAAAGAGGTGAAATGATTTGCAATTAACAAAAGGGGTCGAGCAAGCTATATGCATCATCGTTATACTCTCCACCCAGGATAAAAATGTCCCGCTTTCGTCAAATGAGATCAGCAGGCGATTAGAGGTGTCTCCTTCGTATTTGAAAAAAATCATAAGGAAATTGGTCGTAAAGCAGTTAATCACTTCCGTTCCAGGTAATAACGGCGGCCTTACTCTTGCCAAAAGTGTAGATAAGATTAAAAACCTTGAAATTATTGAGGCGATGGAAGGTCCCATTTCGATGTTTCCGGATACAGGACTTATAGAAAAAGCGTTTAAAGATGGAGAGTATGCAGAGAAGGGAATGGACGTCCTTCGTCGGATGTTTTCTCGGGCGGATCAACTTTTAATAGAGTTCTTTTCCAGCCAAACAGTGGCGGATTTGCTTAAAGAAAGCTTTGGCACCACGGACATACCGACCCTTAATTGGAATACCGCGTCATTGAGTGATGTACTGCGTGAAAAGAAAGGTGAAAAGAAGTGAATATGCTTAAACAAGAATGGAAGCTTTTCCTTACGAATCGAAAATTGGTCGGTGTCGCAATCGTTTTACTGTTCGTCCCGATTATTTATGGGGGGTTATTCCTTAGTTCCGCTTGGAATCCATACGGAAATACAGGCAAATTGCCTGTTGCAGTCGTGAATAAGGATGTAAAGGCGGAATATGAGGGGAAAACCTTAACAGTCGGTAATGAGCTAGTCGAGCAATTAAAGGACAATGATGATTTAGAATGGCATTTCGTAACGGAAAAAGCGGCGAAAAAAGGGTTTGATGATGGTACATATTATATGGTCGTCACCATTCCGGAGGACTTTTCAAAAAATGCTTCTACCGTCATGGATGATGAGCCTAAAAAAATGAATCTGACGTATGATGTGAATCCTGGACGCAGTTTCGTTTCTGAAACGGTCGGGAAACAGGCAACCAATAATTTGAAAACGGAAATTGCCGAAAGTGTCACAAAAGAATATGCGGAAGCGATCTTCTCCCAACTGGATGAAATCGGAGAAGGATTCGGCGATGCGGCAGATGGGGCATCAAAGCTGGATGACGGTGCAAAAAAACTGCATGATGGAAACAAAGAAGTGACGGAAAATCTGAATAAGTTAGCTTCGAGCACATTAACTTTCAAAGATGGAGCGAATAAACTCCAAGTGGGCGTTGGCGAGTTTTTGGAAGGAGCCAACAAGCTTGAAAGTGGCGCGTCGGAATTGAATAAGGGTATTTCACAATATACCTCCGGTGTCGGTCAGTTGCAAAAGGGTGCGAACGAACTCGCATCAGGCACAGGGGAATTAACTAATAATAGTGAAGCACTTATACAAGGTTCTTCCCAGCTTTCCACTGGGCTGGCCAAAGTGGTTCCAGGAGCGCAAACTTTGAATACTGGATTGGCACAAGCGCAAACAGGCAGTGCGAATTTGAATGATGGGTTGAATCAATTATCACAAAATGCAAGCCAGCTGACGGATGAATCGACAGGAATTCCAAAATTGGCAGCAGGTCAGCAGAGTTTAAATGATGGAATCAATAAACTGGCAGGAGGAAGCCAGGCACTAAATGACGGCCTGAAAAAAATGGATGGTCAATTGCCCGGAGAAGAACAGCTGGATCAGCTTAAGCAAGGACTGACAAGCATTCAAAGCGGTGTAAATCAATTGCAAGAAGCGGTTCCAGCAGGAAGCAGCGCGTCCGGTACCGTATCCGGCATTACCGAAGACCTCAATAACAGTCAAGCGGCGTTAACGGAACTTCAATCAGCGATTGCGAATAATGGTCAGAGCACGATCAATGCCGTTCAAAACACGGAAGCCTTCAAAAGCATGACCAGTGAACAGCAATCAGAAGTAATCGGAGCCATTCAAAATGAACTTCAAAGCCAGGCGGAGGCACAAAAACGGATCGCATCGGCTCTTGCTGCAAGTGTATCAGACTTATCAACGCAATTAACGGATAAGGTAATGCCTGTATTGAATGGATTAGGGCAGCTTCCGGAACAAGTGGCCCATTTAAATAATGCGGTGAATAAAGTCAATCCAAACGCCGTTTCAGCGTTAAACGGATATACGTCAATAAGGAACGCACTGGAAGAACAATTGATTCCTGGTGCAACCCAATTAAATGGCGGCTTGAATGAAGCTGTAGAAGGCAGCAATCAATTAACGGCGGCAACGCAAAGTTTAAATGAACGGACACCGGAATTAGTGAAGGGGATCAACCAGTTAGCACAAGGCGGTTCCTCGTTGAATAATGGTCTTTCAAAACTAACTGAGGGATCTGGTCAATTGGTTGATGGAGTTTCACAACTGCAAGCAGGTTCATCCTCCTTTGGGAGTGGTCTTGAGAAGTACGCATTTGGTGTTAGCCAAGTTGGCGAAGGGGCAAGCAAACTGGCTAATGGGGCCAATCAACTGGATGCCAACTCATCGGCCTTGAACGAGGGCTCATCAGCACTTGTTAAAGGAACTGAACAATTGGCAGGCAATCTGCCTACTTTGAGCAATGGGGTCATCCAGCTTGCTGATGGCGCGGGTAAGATCAATGAAGGTTCATCAGCCCTTGCTGAAGGTTCCGGTAAATTGGGTGAGGGAATCTCCTCACTTCAAGATGGAACGGTCGAGCTTTCGGAAAAACTCAGTGATGGTGCAAAAGAAATTAGTGAAAATAAAACAACTGATGATAATTACAGCATGATTGCTGAACCGACACAGGTCAAAGAACAAAAAAGCAGTGACGTGCCGAATTATGGTCATGCACTGGCTCCTTATGTCTTGTCTCTAGGGTTATTTGTTGGAGCCATTGCCTTCAATATGGGATTCCCGACAGGCTTGCCTTCTACTAGGCCTACATCAGGAGTGGCATGGTGGTTCAGTAAATTTACGGTCCTATTCATCCAAGCGACCCTTTCTGCATTAGTGTTGGATGCAATCATGATTTGGGGAATGGACTTACAGGTCGAGAACATGGGGCAATTCATTGGGGTTTCCATACTGACTTCCCTAACGTTCATGTTCATCGTTACCTTCTTGACCGTAGGATTTGGAAATCCAGGTCGTTTATTGGCAATGATATTCCTTGTATTACAGCTAGGTGCAAGCGGAGGAATGTTCCCTGTGGAACTGACAAATAACTTCTTCAGTCATGTTCACCCGTTCATTCCGATGACATACTCTGTCATGGGCTTCCGCCAGGCGATGAGTACGAGCCTTGGGGCGGATGCATTGACAGCAAGTATAGTGTTCCTTACTGGATGCATCATTGTCTTTAATCTTCTGCTATTGCTAACGATGGTCATCAAGAAGCGAAAAGCACATAATATTGAGATGAATGCATAAACAAAAACCCCCGGTGCAATGCGCCGGGGGTTTTTTCATTAGGCTGTTTTCGTATACTTTGTTGCAATTCACCAAGTAATGCCGTGTGGTTGATTTCCCCTCCAATGCTCGCTTTCCGCGGGGCGGGCGGTGAGCCTCCTCGGCGGGAACGCCTGTGGGGTCTCACCTGCCCCGCTGCTCCCGCAGGAGTCTCGCACTTCCGCTCCAATCAACCTTAAATCGTTTCGTTTTAAAAACAACAATCTTTATGAAAAGAGCTTTTCATTATGATGGTTCATTCGTGTCCTTTTCTTTTTCGATGACTTTCAATCCATTTTCCCCTGAATTTTCAATCACATGTTTAAGGATGGATAATTTGTTATCCCAGAATTGATCGTAAAAAGAAAGCCACTGTTTTAATTCCGCTAAAGGTTCCGGCTGAAGCCGAAAGCGTTTCTCTCTTCCTACCTTGCGGCCACTGACCAATTCAGCTTCAGAAAGGATATGAAGATGCTTGGCAATCGCCGTACGGCTCATGGAAAAGTGAGAAGTGATTTCTGAAATGGGTAAATCCCCTTCAGCAAGCAATTGCAGGACCTTTCGGCGGGTTGGGTCGGCGATAGCCTGAAATACATCATGTTTTTCTGATGCAGACACTTAGCCCTCAACAGCCTTTTTAAGACCTTGATTAACGATCTGTTCCCAGCCATGATTCATTCTATCGCGAATCACTGAGCTTTTTTCGTTCGGTTTCGGAAGAATCGTATCCGGCTCTTTCCAGCCGCCATGAATAAGGGTGAACTCCGTTTTGCCATCCACTTCTTTTAAAAGGAAGGAAATGAACCAACCGTCCGTATCCCAACTGAATGAAAGGCGATGAGGAGCATCTAACTCCGTTACCTTACAAGGAGATGGGCCGAAGGGTGATTGCACATGGAACTCATGTCCCACTTTCGGTTGAAAATCATTTGGCATGAACCATGAAGCTATACCCTCTGCAGTGGAAACTGTATCCCAGACTTTTTGGATAGGTGCTTCAAGAATAACCATCTTCTTGATATCCTGTAATGTATTTTCCATACTGATTCTCCTTTTAAGTGAAAATATGAAACCAATTGGTTTTGCTTTGTTGATTATATAAAACCTTTTGGTTTCATGTCAATAATTTGTTTCAAGCGATTCCTTTTTATTCATTGCAGGAGGCTTAATTTCCCAACTCTTCGATTTGTTTTGCCAATCCCGTTATATTATCGATTGATTTCATTATCTCTGAATCTTCCAATGCCTTAGGATCAATTTGGCCCTTTTCAATATTATTCAGATATAATTCAATTCCATCTGAAAGCTGCTGATTTGAGCTGACGATCTTCTCATGGATGCCTTCAGCGATTTGGGGTGGTTCAGTTGCATTGAATTCTTCAATCTCCGTTTTCATCAATTCCAGTTCTTTTTCAAGATTTGCTCTTGTTTCGGCATTCGTGATGGCGTCCTGTGACATGGCGGGAACCTCATTGGCAAAATCCTGAACGGTATTTACATACTCCGTCGCATCATCTGCATACTCCAATGATGAATTGACTTCTTCTAATGCTGAACATCCGCTTAATGTAAGGATGGACAGCAGAGCAATGGTCATTATTTTTTTCATATGTGCCTCCAATGTGATTTTTTTATAGTAAGGATCAGATGGGCAGAAATCTTTTTTTATAAATTGCAGCAATGGAATTGAGTATGAAGCTGGGAATCTTCTTCGGAAAAAACGACTTCGAATAGAAAAGGTGAAAAGCACTTTTCAAGTCGTGCCACTGATTACAGGATTTCACCTGTTTAAACCTTGCAACGTCGATGATCTTCACCTTTTTTTCAGAAGTGATGAAGATGTTTCGTAAGTGGATATCCGAAGGGTTCAATCCCTCTTTCCTTGCCAATTGCAACGCATGGTCAATCTCCGCAATGTTTTCTTCCGTAATCGGGATTCCCAATGTTAAACATTCAAAAAGAGTGTTGCCTTCAATGTGATCTATAACCAGGTAATTTATCCCCGCATCATATAGGGTTGGATAGTATTCGATGGATTGGACGGTTTTGTATATTTCAGCTTCAACTTTAGCTGTGTGAGTATGATCCGGGAAAAACACTTTTAGTGCCTTATTGGTGGAATGTATTCGGAAAACATATGCGCTTCGGCCTTTTCCGATCAGTGATAAAGATGGGTCGGCATCGAGCAATACATGCTTTTTATCATCGGAAATCTTAACGCTTTGAGCTAATTCATTATAGTTCTGCATACTTTTCACCTCTATTGTGCAATTTTTCGAATCAAAAAAGACGGTATAACCGATTATTGGTCATACCGTCTTTAAATTAAAAGACCTCACCAAATAATCGGCAAGGTCTTGCAAACAACTAAATCAGTTGCCAATAAAGCCGAGGATTCAATCCTGTACTGACGACTTTATTGTATAGCTACTCCCCTTAACAGAAGGATTCTTATAAATTATATACAGTAATTATATAGGTTATTGCCTCGATCCGTCAAATATAAGGATCGTGTGCCTACCCTTTATATATATTCGATTTAGGCAGAAAGATGCTCGTCTCATTAGCATTAATTTGAGCGACAAGTAATTATATCAATATACTTAATTGCCATCATTTGCTTGACGCATAAGCTTCGTTGCAAATATTTCTATATAATTACTTAAATGTCTATTAGTTTACTATTATGTTACAATCACTTTTTACCTCCCTATAGATCTAAAGGAATATGTTATATTTTAGATGAATGAGTATATTAGCCTATATTATCGTACTAATCTTAACCGATATTTAAATAAATGTTAAAAATATAATTCTTTAGTAGGGAGAATGAGATGAAGAAATTAATTATACCAACTTTCTGTTTTGCAGTGTTGTCTACAGTTGCTTTCGAAGAAAAAATATCTGCAGCTCCACTACATGCCGAACAGGCCAATATTGAAGACGTTATGTTTGTGCAGGTGAATTCCGGATCGCTCAATATGAGAAAAACCGGGGCGGAAGGTGCCAGCATAGTCGCAAAGCTCGCAAATGGCACACAGGTGACGGTGTATTCTGAATCCAAAGGCTGGGCAAAGATCAAAGCCAATGGAAAAGAGGGATATGTCAGTGCCAAGTATCTATCTGCAACGAAGGCAGGGACTTTAACGAAAACTGCAGTAACCATAAAAACGACAACAAAATATGTGAATGTGAGCACAGGTTCACTTAATATGCGAAAAAGCGGGAGTGATAGTGCCAGCATAGTCGCAAAGCTGACAAGGGGTACACAGGTGACGGTGTATTCTGAATCCAAAGGCTGGGCGAAGGTCAAGGCCAATGGAAAAGAAGGATATGTCAGTACCAAGTATCTATCGGCAACGAAGCCTGGAGCGGTAAAAAAAGCTGCGGTGACCGTTAAAACGACAACGAAATATGTGAATGTGAGCACAGGTCAACTTAATATGCGAAAAAGCGGGAGTGATAGTGCCAGCTTAGTAGCAAAGCTGACAAGAGGCACACAGGTAACGGTCTATTCGGAATCCAAAGGCTGGGCGAAAATCAAAGCCAATGGAAAGGATGGATATGTCAGCACGAAGTATCTATCGGCAACGAAGCCTGGAACAGTGACCAAAGCGGCAACGGTTAAAACGACAACGAAATATGTGAATGTGAGCACGGGATCACTCAATATGCGAAAAAGTGGAAAAGCTACCGCAAGCATAGTTGCCATCCTTTCAAAAGGGACGAAAGTGACGGTGTACTCGGAATCCAATGGCTGGGCGAAAATCAAAGCCAATGGAAAGGATGGATATGTCAACACCAAATATCTGTCTGCTTCTAAGCCGGGATCGGGATCAACGGCAGCCACGCCTGTAAAAACGACGACGAAATATGTAAACGTGAGCGCGGGATCACTCAATATGCGAAAAAGCGGAAAAGCTACCGCAAGCATAGTAGCCATCCTTTCAAAAGGAACGAAAGTGACGGTGTATTCGGAATCCAATGGCTGGGCGAAAGTCAAAGCCAATGGAAAGGATGGATATGTCAGCACGAAATATCTTTCTGCTACAAAGCCAGGAACGGGTTCAACGGCAGTCACGCCTGAAAAAACGACGACGAAATATGTAAACGTGAGCTCTGGAACGCTCAATATGAGAAAAAGCGGATCGGAAAGCGCGAGCGTGGTCGCAAAGCTGTCAAAAGGAACGAAAGTGACGGTCTATTCGGAATCCAAAGGCTGGGCGAAGATCAAAGCCAATGGAAAAGACGGCCATGTCAGTACCAAATATCTATCGACAACAAAACCAGGAACGGGTTCAACGGCAGTCACGCCTGAAAAAACGACGACGAAATATGTAAACATAAGCTCTGGAACGCTCAATATGAGAAAAAGCGGGTCGGAAAGCGCAAGCATAGTCGCAAAGCTGTCAAAAGGAACGGAAGTGACGGTTTATTCGGAATCCAAAGGTTGGGCGAAAATCAAGGCAAATGGGCAGGATGGGTATGTCAGTACTGACTATCTCTCGACGACAAAGCCTGGAACGGACTCCAAACCATCCATACCTGAAAAAACGACAACCAAATATGTAAACGTCAGCTCGGGTTCACTGAATATGCGGAATAAGCCGTCGGATAGTGCTTCCGTCATCGTGAAATTGGCAAGGGGTGTAGAGGTAGAAGTCATCTCGGAATCAAATGGCTGGTCAAAAGTTAAAGCGTATGGCGGAGAAGGTTATGTCAGCACGAAATATCTATCAGCAACGAAGCCAGGTTCTGTACCGGGGCTGAATCCAGATGGAGAAGCAAACACATTAGTTAAATATGTAAATGTAAGTGATGGCTCGAGTCTGAATATGCGGTCTGCAGCATCGGCTTCCGCTTCAATTATAGCCAAGCTTGTAAATAATACGGCCGTAACGGTGTATTCAGAGTCTAATGGCTGGTCAAGGGTCACAGCCAATGGAAAAACCGGATATGTCAGTACGCAATATTTAACGGCCAAAGCACCGGAAGGTCCGGGAAGTTCGAATGGATCGATAATCAGGATCGATAAGGAATATAATCTTACGATGGAAAAGATGGTTGAAATTCAAATGGCCGTTAATGGTCAAACGGATAAAAAGTATAAAACCTACATACGTGAAGATGGAGTAACTTTGATCAATTCAACAAAAGGTACCGTTAATGGAACCGGATGGCGTATCAGGGGCGGAGCGGGTTCTAATTATTGGGCAGTCGGTCCTGTTAGCAATAATCAATCATTGACTATTAAATCAAAAGTAAAGGGCTCTGACGGATACTATTGGTATGAGGTGGACTATAACAAGACATGGGTAAATGCCAGCCCGGAAGATATAGAATATAATCTTAACCCAAATAATTTCGTGAATGATCCAGTCCATTCATTCCAGTTCGTCAAGCTTTCCCAAGTCACCAACATGAACGTTTCAGAAGTGAATAATAGAATCCTTTCTGGCAAAGGGATATTACAAGGCCAAGCAGCAACGTTCACTGCGGCAGGGGAAAAATACGGAGTCAATGAAATCTACCTGATTTCACATGCTTTGCTGGAGACCGGGAATGGCACTTCACCATTAGCGACTGGCGTAAAGGTGAACGGGAAAACGGTCTATAATATGTATGGAGTCGGGGCGTTTGACGGAACGGCGCTAAGCAGCGGCGCTCAATACGCCTATAATGCGGGCTGGTTCACACCGGAAGCGGCCATCATAGGCGGTGCTGAATTCATCGCCAAAGGATATATCTCTGCTGGACAGGACACGCTTTATAAAATGAGATGGAATCCTACAGCTGCAGAGAAATATGGATATGCATCACACCAGTATGCGACTGATATTGGCTGGGCAACAAAACAAGTGAAACAGATTTATAATTTATATAGTTTATTAGATTCGTATAAATTGACGATTGAGGTTCCTAAGTATAAATAAGGAAACAAAAAAACACATGAGTCCGGCTCATGTGTTTTTTTTTTGGCTACTCAGTTTTATCCTTTTCCAGTATCCCCTTGACGACATCCTCGATCGTCACCACTCCCAACGCCTTTTCCAAGGCAAGTTCAGCAACGGAAAAGATGGGTTCTATTGTATCTTGTATATTTCTTCCAACAGTGCATGCTGGATTAGGATTTTCATGAATTCCAAATAATTCTTTATCGGAGACAACATTGACAGCGTGATAAACATCGAGCAAAGTGATATCCGACAATTCCTTGGCCAATGTCGCTCCGGCGATACCCGGCCGAACATTCACTAAACCTGCATTCTTCAGCATGCCAGTGATTTTTCTGATTAAAGCTGGGTTGGTGTTTACACTTTTTGCAATAAAATCGGAAGTGTTAACGCCTTCCTTGTTTATTTCTAAAAGAGATAATATATGGATTCCTACGGAAAAGCGGGTACTGATGGACATCTCTTTTTTCTCTCCTTTAAAATCTCTATTCCTTTATAGTATAAATTATTTAACATGTAATTCAAGTGGTTACAAGTTATAATGGCCTGCAAGAATAATATTTATCCAATAACCGTTTCCTTGTCAAGTCACGCCGTTGCCGCAAAGGCAAAAATAAAAGGTATGTGTAATTGACAAACAAGCATGGTGAAACTTATATTATAACGTGTAAATGAATTAGTTACAGGTGAAAGGTTACAGGAAAGGGGGAACTGAAATCGGCCGCCATGGCTGGATAAGGAATATGACACAATTACAAGTGATGGAGGTATATGATGGCTAATAAAAAAAAGGGTAATCAAAAACAATCTTCTGCATTCACGTTTTGGATCATCGGGTTAATCGCTGTAATCATTATTGGCTTTATATTTTTAGCAAATGGGAAAAAAGACGAAGATACAGCCGTTAATGAAATCGATTATAAATCACAACCTTATTTGGGAGAAAAAGCGGCTCCTGTCCAAATAGTGGAATTTGGGGACTATAAATGTCCAGTCTGTAAGACATTCGAGAAACAATTCTTTCCTTCTATACAAAGTGAATTGATTGATACAGGAAAAGCGCAATTTTATTTCATGAATTATTCGTTCATTAACGTCGATTCAACCAGATCCGCTAAATTCGCGGAAAGTGTTTATCAGGAATTAGGCAATAAGACCTTTTGGGAATTTCATGAGCTTTTGTTCGATAAGCAGCCAGCTGACCTGAAATATGAAAAGGAAGATGTCTTTACGGATAAATTCTTAGAAGAAACATTGAAAGAAATCGCAAATGACAAAGATGTGAAAAAAGTCGTTACCTCTTTTAAAGCCAAAAAGTCCGAGGACCAATGGAACAAGGATATGGAGTTGGCCGACGAATTGGGCGTTACTGGAACACCTTCCTTATTTGTCAATGGCAAGAAGTTTGAAGGAAATACAATCGATGATTTAGTGAAAATGGTTGATGATGCAGCGAAGGAGAAATAGTGATGAACAAGCCATTATTACTTTCTTGGATCCTGTCCATCATCGCCACTGCCGGAAGTCTCTACTTTAGTGAGATTCTCCATTATGTACCCTGCACCTTTTGTTGGTACCAAAGGATCCTGATGTACCCGCTCGTCATCTTATTGGGACGGGCCTTTTATGAACAGGACCTGAAAATCTATCGATACATCCTCCCATTATCGATTTTGGGCATGGCGGTGTCAGGATATCACTATAGTCTGCAAAAAATTCCAGCACTACAGCATTTCGAAATGTGCCAAAGCGGTGTCCCCTGCTCAGGTGAGTATATAAATTGGCTAGGATTCATCACGATTCCGTTTTTGTCCTTCATCGCCTTTACGCTCATCACAATCTGCATGGCACTGCTAATGAAAAAGAAAATCAGCATATAATGAAGCGCACCATTCTAAAAGGAATGGTGCGTTTTTATTTATCGACGAAACTGCGGGTATATCAGCGAAAATCGGATTATATCGACGAAAAACAGCAATATATTAGCGAAAACTGGATTATATCAAAGAAACTCCTGATATATCAACGAAATTTGGATTATATCGACGAAACTGCGGATATATCAGTGAAATCTGCAATATATCTCCGAAACACCTCTTGACAAAATGTTAACCTGTAACTTATATTATTACATGTAAGTAATTTGGTTACAATTAATATTTCAAAAACAATATATAGGAGGAATGTAAAATGAAAATTGGTATTATTGGTGCGAGCGGAAAAGCTGGAAGTCTGATTTTAAAGGAAGCATTGACTAGGGGACATGAAGTTACGGCCATTGTCAGGGATGAAGCTAGAGTCCAAATTCAAGGAGCTTCCGTATTGGAAAAAGACGTATTTGATATGAAAGCAGAAGATATTAAAGAATTCGATGTTGTAGTGAATGCATTTGGCGCTGCTCCGGGGAAAGAACATCTGCATGTAGACGCAGGAAAAATCTTGATTAAAGCAATGAAAGGCGCTCCACAAACGAAACTGATTGTTGTTGGCGGAGCTGGAAGCCTTTTTGTTGACGAAGCAAAAACGATCCGTGTCCTGGATACTCCTGAGTTTCCTAAAGAATACTTTGCAACAGCGTTTAATCAATCCAAGAACCTTGGAGATCTGCAAAACGCCACTGACATACAATGGACGTTCATCAGTCCTTCCGCCTTCTTTGATCCGCAAGGAAATAGAACAGGCGGATATAAACTAGGTAAAGACAATCTGCTTGTAAACTCAAAGGGCGAAAGCTATGTAAGTTATGCCGATTTTGCCCTTGCAGTACTTGATGAAATTGAAAATCCGCAGCATATCAACCAGCGCTTTACCGTTGTTGCCGAAGCTGAATAATTTAGTGGCGTCTCCCCTCTGGGGTGACGTCTTTTTTTACGAAAGAAACTTCTGAATCTGCGCAGGTTCGCCAAGGAAGCCGTTGATGTATTTTTCATCGCTAATGAGGATCAAAGAGCTGACGGTGGGAACCGATAGGGAAGAAGCCGAGCGGAAATTGAAGAAGGTGAGATGGTCAATAAATGATAAGTCTTTAGATCTATGAGCTGTAAGTAAGAGAAATAAGTCCTTTTCCTTAAAAATTGGGAAAGACCTTAAATATTTTGGTTGCGTTTACAAATGAAGGAATTTTTTTGTTAATATATTTACAAAAAACGAGTCTATGTTACTATGTAAAGGATGATTCAGAAAAATTTGGGGTATTTTGTTGATTTATCCTATTATGAAGGAGTTACAAAGAATGAAAAAAGTTAAAAAGGCCATTATACCTGCAGCGGGATTGGGAACCAGATTCTTGCCCGCAACGAAGGCTATGCCTAAAGAAATGCTGCCAATAGTCGATAAACCAACTATACAATATATTATAGAAGAAGCCGTGAAAGCCGGAATTGAAGATATAATCATTGTCACAGGAAAGAATAAACGAGCGATAGAGGATCATTTTGATAATGCGTACGAACTGGAGAATAACCTGATTGAAAAAGGGAAGTTCGATTTATTGGAGAAGGTGAGATACCCATCCAATTTGGCTAATATCCATTACATTAGGCAAAAAGAACCGAGAGGCCTCGGACATGCTGTTTGGTGTGCACGTAACTTTATTGGTGATGAGCCATTTGCCGTCCTTTTAGGCGATGATATCGTAGAAAGCGATGTGCCCTCCCTTCGTCAATTGATCAACGAATATGATGCGACAGGTTCGTCCATCATTGGTGTACAGCCGGTGAATGAGAGCGAAACACATAGATATGGCATCATCGACCCGCTTACGCAAGAGGGCAGGAGATACGAAGTGAACCGTTTCGTCGAAAAACCAAAACAAGGAACGGCCCCATCCAACTTAGCCATCATGGGAAGATACATACTGACTCCGGAAATATTCGATTTCCTGGCCAAGCAGGAAACGGGGGCTGGCGGTGAAATCCAGTTAACGGATGCCATTCAAAAACTGAATGAAATCCAAAGTGTCTTCGCTTACGATTTTGAAGGAAAACGCTATGATGTCGGAGTTGTCGATGGCTTTGTGAAAACGACAATTGAATTTGCCCTGCAACGTCCCGATTTAAGAGACGACATTTTAAAAGTAATGGAAAATATCCTCGAAATGCACAAGGCAGTGGATAAGTGATCTTTTAAATTAATAGAGTAATTAGTTTAGAAAAAATCTCCAACTATTGATCATTCATAGTTGTTATTTTTGGTTACTGAAATGCAAACATAATTTTGAATGGTGAATATAAATCCATAAAAGGGGATGCCTATTTAGTGAATAAGAAGGTAATAAAGTAAATAATGAATGTCAGCAATGATTTGAAGAGGATCATTATCCACCTTGGCCAGGTTCGCCCCCTTCCAAGTCGGGGCATATAAAAATATTTTCCTTAGCATCACTGATTTTCAAACCCAGGGTCCTTAAGTAATCCTTATACTCCCCCGGATTCGTATTCAGCGTCAAATCGATCCTCGGATATCCTTCTTCTATTATTTCACCTTTATACAATCCACTTAACTTATAGCTATGTGTAAATATGTTGGTAGTGTGGGCATTAGGGCTAAAAGTGAAATCTGCACTCAAGAAGTTCCTGACAACGTTTTGAGAGACCGAAGGGTTACCGGATATATCAAAGCCCATATTCTTAAGGGGCGTTCCATGCCAGGTATTGATGTAAATCTGATCGCTTTTAGGGATGAAGAAAGACTGGCATGTGGAATTATTGATTAAATACTCACTTGTCGCCAGCCACTTAAGTCAAATCGGTGAAAAATGTAACTTATTAATTAAGGTGCACCATTTTCTGTATACAATCGATTTGATAAACTGGTAAGCGTGTCTGAGGGAACAATGGAATTAAACCGAAAGAATCTATTGGAGTATGCAGACTTCGATAAATTTGATTATGTAATGAATTCCATCAACCCTGATAAAATCCTTCAAATCGAGTCAAATGAGCCCGAAGGTAGCGAAAATGATGAAAAGGCGATGATCACAGAAAACTTCAAAGCGAGGGCGATTTTAAGGGATGTCAAGGATAATCCTGTTTGGAATACCCTTCCGGGAATTTCGAATGCCGCTCAATTTCCATTGGAAGAACGATTTGAAGGTGCTGAAATCGTGATTTCGAGGAAAACCTATGCTGATCAAAAGACTTTTTATAAATTCAGTCATGACAATCAAATAATTGGCTGGATTAGTGAAGAAGCTGTGGAGCTGCTGCCAGACAGCATCATTTATGAAAAAGAAGTGGATAAAATAGCAAGGTTAGTAAGACCTCGATCGAACTATATTTGGTCCTTGCCGTATAAGGTTGAAGAAACGTACAAAGTTTCCGGCAGTCATGATTTTAAAGGGATCATTGTAAAAGTCGATAGGGAAGCAAAAACCCAGCATTCGATTTATAGCAGAATATCAGTAAAAGACAAGATCATAGGCTGGATAGATAAATTCTGCTTTATCCGTGCTTGAACATTGTACAATCAATGAAGACATGGGCTATAATGACAAGAAAATATATAATATCGAGAAACTATAAAAACAATAAAAAGTTCATCGATAAAATTGAGAATAGAACGCTGAAGGAAATAAACACTGGTAATCAGAAGTACGGTAAAATAACTAACCCGGAAGATCATACAATCTGGACGAAGGCATATCCGAACTACAAGGCTAAAAGAGTGAGCAAGGCAATCGATTTTGAAGGACAAATCGTCAGAATCATCAAGTATAATAGAACCAACAAAGGCGGCTATTACCTTTTCGAAATCGATAATAAGAAAATAGGCTGGTTAAATACGGGGGCATTCGAAATCATAGAAGAGCCAATCCTGTTAAAAGAACGGGAAGTGCGCGGCACTGCCGAAATTAACTTAGGCGATTATCATATATGGGATAAGCCTTATGGGCTGCAAGATGCCATGGTCTTGGAAAATGGGCCAACCTTTAATGGCCGGATCGTGGAATTTGATAAAGAAGCGGTCACTCAACTTGGTACGTATGCCCATATATCATTGGACGGGATATCTATTGGCTGGATCGATAAACAGGCGTTAATCGTACAAGAGGTCCATGGGTTGGAAGTGAATGATCAATTCGTTCCATATCCTGATAAAAGTGATTTTAACTTTGTCAATATGGGAAGGTTATCTCCTGAAAAAGGGCAAGATAACTTGATTCGTGCATTCGCAGGCTTTCATGAGAAAAACAAAAATAGCAAACTGTATATTTTAGGACAAGGACCTTTAAAGGAAGATTTGCAGGCAATCATTGATGAGCTGGACTTAAATCATTCCATTCATCTTTTGGGGCAGCTTGAAAATCCATTTTCGTTCATGGAAAAATGTGACTGCTTCGTTCTTTCCTCACATTATGAAGGCCAGCCCATGGTATTATTGGAGGCAATGACCTTAGGAATGAAAATCATGGCTACTGATATAGTGGCTAACCGGACCGTTTTGGAAAACGGTAAATATGGTTTACTTGTCGAAAATAGCATAGATGGACTGGAAAAGGGCTTATCTACCATGGTTAGTGAAGATAATCCTAAACTAGCGAAGTTTGATTACACCCAATATAATGGATTGGCCATGGAAACCTTCAATAAATGCTTATAAAACGAGGGAGGTTCTTATAATTGGACCTCCCACTAATGACATGTATGGGTTGCGAGATTTAATGATTCATTCAAGCTTAAAGTAAAAGGGGTAATACTATATGATTTTGGTCGTTGGCGGTGCAGGATATATTGGAAGTCATCTTGTAAAAGAGTTAGTGAAAACTGAAGAGGTTGTCATCCTGGATAATCTCTCAACTGGATTTCGTTCGCTGGTTGATTCAAACGCCACCTTGGTGGAAGGGAATTTAGGGGACGAAGCGGTCTTGAATGAAATTTTCCTTAAGTATCCGATTAAAGCGGTCATGCACTTTGCCGCTAATAGCTTGGTCGGGGAGTCTGTTCAAGATCCTTATAAATACTATGATAATAATGTAGGTGCAACCCTTACATTATTGAATACCATGCTCAAGCATGATGTTAAGAATTTCATTTTTTCATCAACGGCAGCTACGTACGGGATACCAAATGTGGATATGATTGATGAAGATCAGCCAACCAATCCGATTAACCCATATGGCCGCTCGAAATTGATGGTGGAACAGATCTTGGGGGACTTTGCAAAGGCATATGGACTTCATTATGTCGTCTTGCGTTACTTCAATGCGGCCGGAGCACATGCGTCAGCAGAAATCGGTGAAAGCCATGATCCGGAAACACACCTGATTCCAATCATTTTACAGCATTTATTAGGTCAACGTGAGAAGATTTCCGTGTTTGGTACGGACTATGACACAGAAGATGGCACATGCATTCGCGATTATATCCATGTAACGGATTTAGCCCAAGCACATATAATCGCGCTTCAAGCCCTATTATCCGGGAAGAAGGATACGGCCACCTACAACCTTGGGAATGGAAAAGGATTTTCGGTTAAGGATGTAATCGACACTTGCGAAAAAGTCACGGGAGTGAAACCGACCATAGAGTATGCAGACCGTCGCCCTGGAGATCCAGCCCGCCTGGTTGCTTCAGCCAATAAGATATATGAAGAACTCGGTTGGAAAGCATCGATAGATTTGGAAGAAATCATTGAAAGTGCGTGGAAATGGCATAAATCTCAAATGAATTAATGCTCCCATGATTTCAAACTGCAGGCAAACTCGAAGAAAACGGGTTTGCCTGCAGTTTTTTTATTAAAAAAACGTTCCAGTTGATTGGAACGTAATGTACGAGACTCCTGCGGAAAGCTCGTTCTGGAGTGGAAATCAACGATCAAGTTTACTCCCCCCAAAAAAAAATCCAGCTGTTTTCAGAAACCAGCTCCCTTTTCCGCCGACTGTCCGCAAAGCCCCAAGCGCCTGCTGTGACGGGTCGTGGCTAGCGAGTCATTTGGCAGTTTTCATTCTAAGCTTGAAGAGCTTTCCGGATTGATTTTTTCAGGGCTTTTACAAAATTTTGACGTGTTTCTTCGGGTATTTCCAACAGGGAAAGGTACGGATTTAAATCTTCCAGCTCTACTAATAAAAGTTCACCTTGCTCCTTCCGACAGGCATCTACTCGTTGGATGCCCCAATCAAGATTGTTCCAATCAATAAATCGTTTCGCAAAAACCAGGTCTGCTTCAGTAGGGACATATTCTTTTAATTCCCATCTTTTCTCTTTATCAGGCGCATAAAGGGCGTACTGAAATTCTTTATCGATAAAATAAAAAGAGACTTCATACTCAAAGTTGATAAATGGCTGTACCAATGTGTTCTTTGATTTTGCATCCATTTTATCTCCCAATTCTTCTTTCGCGGCAAATTCCAAACCGATGGAATCCGCGCCATCTTTCGGCTTCACTATATACGTTTCCACATTGGGAAGTTTATGTAAAGATTCAAGTGCATCGATGGTCGGAATGACAGGGAATTGGGCATTCGTCAGTTCAATTAAGTACTCCTTCCCGTTCATATCAGCCTTTCCAACAAATGAGTTGTATGTTTTCAAATGACCAGCAGCCACTCTATTACGGAATGCTAGATACTTATCTTTAAAATTGGCTACTGGACCGGCATTTCGAAAGACGATCAAGTCAAAATCCTTTTCAAACGTTTCAATGTCTTCAGGATGGCAAAGTACTAACTGAAAATCCTCCCTAAGCTTCGAGGTAAGGTACAAATCCTCCTCATAATAATTTCTTCCTTTTGCTTCATAGTATAAATCCGTTACGAATAATAGTGTCTGCATGACTCCTGCACCCGCTTTCCCGATATTTTCATTGTTTGGTTTACATACAAAAAATCCCGTCTCATTAAGAGACGAGATTTGAACTCGCGGTACCACTCTTGTTTAATGACAAACGCACATGAATGCGTTGTCCCATTTAACGGGGGGAACCGGTAAAGCTTACTGAAGCTTCGGCTTTACTTCTCGGGGATGATCTTCGGTCAGATTCTGGACACTGGCTTTCAGCAAAGCACCAGTTCTCTTTGGAACAGAATGATAACGTACTCCTTCCCTTCAAGGAATTTTACATTTGATGAATTTGAGTAATTGTATAATAGTCAGAAAATAAAATCAATGGTTGTTTCACTTACTATAGGACGAAAAAGGAATATGGATAGAGATATAGAATTACTATTCAAGAGAAGCACCATTCATTAATAGGAGATGTTAGATTTGAAAACGGTAAGGGTTTTTCATTACGATGCGTTCAGCAGTAAACCGAATAAAGGAAATCCGGCAGGTGTGGTTTTAGATGCAGATGGACTGACCGAAATGGAAATGCAGGAGATAGCGATGAAGGTGGGTTTCAATGAAACCTCTTTTCCGATGGAATCCGATATTGCCGATCTTAGAATCCGTTATTTTACACCAAGAAACGAAATGAATCTTTGCGGACATGCGACAATGGCTACCATCCATGCACTGAAGACCAGGGGATTATTGGATAAAGATGAGTTGATGATTGAAACAGGAGCGGGAATATTGCCAATCAACATCCATACGTCGGCGGGGCCTGATATATATATTACGATGAAGCAGGCCGCGCCGCAGTTTGAAGCGTTTAACGGAGATGAAGGTGGCTTAGCCAGTTCCCTCGGCCTTGATATAGAAGAACTGGAAAGTGAATTACCTATTGTTTATGGAAGTACAGGTTTATGGACTTTACTGGTTCCGGTAAAAGAAAGAAGTTCATTTAAAAGGATGAAGGCCAACAATAGCCTGTTTCCGCAATTATTAAAGGAAATGCCAAGAGCTTCCGTTCATCCCTTTTGCCTGGAGACGTACGATAGTGATGCTCATATGCATGCTCGGCATTTTTCCTCGCCCTATTCAGGTACGCTTGAAGACCCGGTTACAGGAACGGCATCAGGTGTGATGGGCGCTTATTATGCAAAATACATAAAGGGTGATCTTGAAGATGAGGTGCATCTGTTAATCGAACAGGGGCATGAAATCGGAAAGGATGGCAGAGTTCGCGTTACAGCTACCAAGAACGATGGCACATACGATATTGAAATCACCGGGAATGCTGTCTACGTTAAAGAATTTGAAGTGGAAGTCTAAAGGTTCATACTGTGAAAAAGTATATGGAAAAAACCCTGTGCTAAGACGTTACGTGTCTTGGCACAGGGTTCTTGTAAATCAGTAACACGTTCATGCAAATGATTGAGGTGGTTGCGACAATCGCTGTCCTTTAGATGAGGGTCACGCCGCTAAGATCAACCTTTGCTCCATGTAAAAAGTTGTAAGTGAGTTTATCCATTGAAGCTCCAGTAAAGTCAATTTTCTTTAAATCGGACATCCGAAATTGAACATTGATGAGGGTGGTATCGCGGAATGATGCCTTTCTCAATGAAGAGCCTTCGAAAATGGTTTGTTTGAAAGTTTCCCCATCGAATATAAGACCAGATAAATTACAGCTTTTAAAATGGGTTTTATTATAAATGCTGTTCTTGAAAGTTACGCCTTTTAAATTGGCATTTTTAAATAAGGTGCCAGTTAAATTGGCATTTTCGAAGATGCAATGATCTAAGTTACTGTTTTTAAATGTGCTGTTCGTCAGGTCGGAATGGCTGAAGTCAGAACGGCTTAAATCGCAGGAATTGAACTTCCCATCATGGACCGAAACCGAGCGGAAGTCGGAATCCAATAAGCGATGCCTGGAATAGTCCATGCTTATCGCCTGCTCAAGCACATTGTATTGTAGGTTGAGGGATTCCATGAGCTCTGATACCTCCCCAATCGAATCAACAGTCAGCTTAAATGCTTCCTGTTCACTGGCACCATTCCTTCTATGGTCATCGTATTTTTCCAGTAAGTTTTGCAGCAGTTCTTCTTCCAATTCCTTTGCTGTTTTTGCACTTTTGTACGGGGCAAAAATGCTATGAACATGTGCATTCAGTTTTTCAATCACATTTCATCTTCCCTTCTTAGAGAAGGCACTCAAGTATTCGCTTGGCCTGCTCCCAGTCATTTTTATTTTGGATATATGTGTTTTCCCCGATTGGGGTGATTTTGTAATATTTCCTTCTTCCGCCTTGTGTGGCGTCTCCCCAATAAGAGATGATGCATCCATCCTTTTCCAGCCGTTTTAGGCTGGAGTACATCGTCGCTTCCTTGATTTCATATTGCTCGTTGGAATTCGTATATATTAATTTGCTGATTTCATAACCATATTTATCGCCACTTTGCAGGAGTTTCAGAATCATCGTATCTACATGTCCGCGAAGCAAGTCAGAGGATAGTTGTCGTTGAACCAAATCCTCACCTCCTTTGGTATATCTTATAGCATATTACTATGACAGTCAAGGTAGTTTGGTTACTATGGATCATGCAGGTTTGGAGGGTTTATGATAAGAAACATGCCAATTTTCGCGAATCACTGCATCACATACTTTTTAATTGTACTAATTTGCCACATATAATATCCGCTTGGAAGGGATTTACCATGTTTCATGGAAGAAGTATATAAGGGGGTAAGGATGTTGAATAATTCGTGGAATAAAGTGATTTATAAATTTTGGTCGCCGGTTTATGACAAAATCTTCAACGCTCATCTCTTTTTAGATGCCAGGAAAAGAATGTTTGAAGAGCTGGATTTTCATGATCATGCAAAGGTCCTGTTTGTGGGCGTAGGTACGGGGGCCGATTTGGAGCTGATCAAAAACCTTGACCTTGAGATAACGGCAATAGACCTGTCGGCGGATATGCTAAAAAAAGCGATGGGGAAATTTGATGATGCATCGATCAGTTTCCTCGAGATGGATGCACAGCATATGGAATTCGCTAATGAATCGTTTGACTATGTAGTGGGAAGTTTGGTTCTTTCCGTCGTACCTGATGCCAATGAATGTCTTCGGGAAATGATCAGGGTTGTAAAAGGCGAGGGGAAAATAATACTATTCGATAAGTTTATCTCTAAAGATGAACGGCTTTCAGTTCCCAAAAGGCTGCTGAGGCCGATCATTCGAATTTTAGGAACGGATATTGGCTTGAGGTTTGAAGACCTGTTCAGTGGACATGGGGGTATTATGGAAATTAAAGAAGATCGACCGATCATGCTGAATGGAATGTATAGAAGGATAATCATCAGTAAACAGTTGTGAGGACATCAGGATACCACATAGAGCTGAGTGTTGTTTTTTGGAAGCTAAACCCTGTAAGGAGGCATGTAATATTTGACATGCATGTATAAACCCATGTCTTCCCTAACATGGTTAATGAGCTGATGCGGCTGTTACAGAGGCACCGGGCGAAATCAGTATAATTAAATGGTGGTATACAATGAAAGAGGTGATGGTTTTGTCGGAGACGATTACAACCTATGAAGATCTGTTGAACATGCTGGACTCATTATTGCGTGAACCAACTGGATTCTGGGATGGCTTTTATGAAGACCGCTCAAAAGGGGTTCCCTTTTTCGAAAATTTCCCTGATGAAAATTTGGTTTCATATTTTGATGGTGGGCTAATTGGGCCAGGAAAGGTTCTTGAGCTTGGATGCGGACCTGGCAGAAATGCCATTTACCTTGCTCAAAAGGGCTGTTCCGTTGATGCGGTGGACCTTTCGAAGGAAGCCCTTGAATGGGGAAAAGAACGGGCAGCAGACAAAAATGTCCAAGTGAACTTCATTCAAAGGAATATATTTGATTTGGATATTGCAAAAGGGCAATATGACTTCGTATATGATTCAGGTTGTTTTCACCATATTGCTCCACATCGAAGGATCAATTATTTGGAGATGGTGAAAAAGGCGTTAAGGCCTAAGGGGTTGTATTCGATCACTTGTTTTGTCGAAGGCGGCATATTGGGTGGTGCCGATATTTCAGATTGGGAAGTATATAGGCAAAGAAGCCTTAATGGCGGTTTAGGTTTTACTGAAGAAAAACTCAGAATGATCTTCAAGGCATTCGAAGTGGTGGAAATACGGAAAATGAGGAAAATGGAACAATCGGATGAAACTTTTGGGGTGCAAGGTTTATGGACGGCTTTATTTATGAAATGAGAAGGCGAAATGGTTTTAAACCGAAGGATTTGGGGTTAGGTCCTTTTTTGCGTGGAAGTTGTTAACAAAAATAATAAAATGGTAAACCATAACAACGCTATAAAGTTTTGGGAATGGGGATTTGACAGAATGATAGATGAAGGCTTTTGCTGATCTTTTTTTAAAAAACATGGTTTCAAAAACAGCTGGGAAGGTATATGGGAAGAGGGGGCCATCAGGAATCAGAGAGCCTAAGGTTTTAAGTATGGAAGAGGTTGTCTTCGATGCTTGCTTTGTTGATAAATTGGATTTATCGATTGCTTTTGATAAAAACTAAATAGGAGGAGTTTATGCACGTAAATAAAGAATTATATTCCTTTTTATTGGGTGTGGCAGCACAATTGACTGAGGATTGGTACGCATCATTGAATAAAAGTGATAGTTCGGGTGTATATTGCTCAAACGATCCCAAAGTGGTTAAAAAACTTAAGCAGCAAAATAATGAATTCCATTTACGTTTCTTTCAGGTCTTTGATACAGAGGAGAGGGAATTCTTTAAGCAGCTTGGTGATTGGATTGAAGAGATCGGTCAGGATGAGCATCATTTAAACACACCCATCTATTTTATATTGAGGGAGTTTTTCCGAACGCAAGAGCAATACCTGGATTATATTGACCGGTTTGTGAAATTGCATGGAGATCAATATACACAGGAGGAAATAAACTCCTGGTATCGGATAGTGGTGAAGGTGTTCAGTGAAGTGATGGAGAGGTTTACGGAAGCGAATCATAGGTATGCCAATAAAATCATGAAAGCCCAACAGGCAACGATTGATGAATTGAGCACACCCATCATTTCCCTTAAAGATAACACGGCATTGCTTCCCCTGATAGGCGATATTGACACGACGAGGGGCATGTCCTTGCTTGAAAACACCTTACAAAAGTGCGCTGAAAAAAATGTCACCAGACTTTTCATTGACCTATCTGGCGTTCATGCAATAGATAGCGGATCCGCACACCAGCTGTCTCAATTGATTGAATCCTTGCATTTGATCGGAATTCAAACAACCCTTTCAGGATTTCGGCCGGAAATAGCCATGACTGCCGTTAAGCTTCAACTGCCTTTTGATAAAGTGACGATAAAGTCCACTCTTGCCCAAGCGATCAGTACGATAAAATAATACATACATATCCAGGGCACGGGCATGTTCGTTATAAATTTCATCGAGAAGACCTCCATATGGTGGTCTTCTCGTATGTATTAGCATTCAAAATAGCAAAAGCCGGAACGACTATTCAATATTGGCAAAGATGGCCAGATCTTCTTTATTGCCAACCACTAAAAGCATATCTTTTTCATGGATATCCTGATCCGGTGACGGTGCTATGATGATTTCCCCATTACTCACGATGGCAATGACGCTGATATTATATTTTGCCCGTAAATCAAGCTCCCTGAGGCTTTTTCCCTTCATGCTCATGGGGAGGATGATTTCCTCGATATTGTATTCTTTAGAAAGCTCTATGTAGTTCAGCATGTTAGGGGAAAGGAGCTGGTTCGCGACCCGTTCCCCCATATCCCTCTCAGGATAGATGACCCAGTCGGCACCGACTTTTGTGAGCACCTGACCGTGATTTTTATTAAGTGCTTTGGCAATGACCTTTTTGATCCCAAGCTCTTTTAAAAGCAAGGTAGTCAAAATGCTCGATTGCATGTCATTTCCGATGGCTACGATGACACAATCGAAATTACGGATTCCGATTGCTTTCAATGTCTCTTCTTCGGTCGTATCCGCCATGACTGCATGGGTGACGTTCAGTTCCGCATTCTCGACTCTTTCCTCGTTCACATCAATACCCAAAACCTCTTGGCCTGCCGTATATAATCTATGGGCCACACTTGTTCCAAATCTGCCTAAACCTATCACGGCGTATTGTCGTTTTCCCATCTATTACACTCCTTCATTCATTATTAACCAATCATGATTTTCCCTTTTGGACGTCGGAACGGATCTGGCTTGCGCCTCATGGCGATAGCAAAGGCAAAAGTCAAAGGACCAACACGGCCTGCAAACATCGTGAAAATGATGAGCATCCGGCCGACCGGTGATAATTCCGGGGTCAAACCCATTGAAAGTCCCACGGTGGCGAAAGCTGAAGTGGCTTCGAACAAAATCATCAAAAAGTCAGTTCCGCTTTCAGTGATGGTCAGCAGAATGGAGATGATGGAAACCACGAATACACCAATGAATGTGACGGATAATGCCTTGAAAATCGTTTCACTCACGATGCGGTGGCGGAACAAGACCACATCACCTTTACCTTTGATCTGTGACCAAACCGTTCCGACAATCGTCGCAAATGTCGTCGTTTTAATCCCGCCGCCGGTCGATCCGGGTGATGCCCCAACGAACATCAAGAAAATGATGAGCAGTAATGCAGGCTGAGTTAAATCAGGGATATTCAGCGTGTTGGAGCCTGCCGTCCGTGGTGATACCGATTGAAATAAGGACGACAGCATTTTACCCATGAAAGATAAAGGCTGCAATGTCTTGGCATTGCCGGACTCGAATAAAAAGATTAAAATCGCGCCGGCAATCGTAAGGGTCAAGCTAGTCGTCAGAACGATCTTCGTATGTACGGACAAACGATTTGTATTCCGATATTCGTATAGTTCATTCATCACGATAAAGCCTATCCCGCCAAACGTGATGAGGAAGGCAACGGTAAGGGTTACGAATGGATCCGAAACATAAGGGGTCAAACTCCTGAATTCCCCCATTAAATCAAAGCCGGCATTATTGAAATTGGAGATGGAATGAAAAGCACCGTAATAGATCGCCTTGCCGGTTGGCATATCAAAAGAAAAGCGAATCGATAAGATAAGGGTACCCATGCCCTCAATAATGGCCGTAAAAATTAAAAGCCGTTTCACTAATCTGACTACACCCGCCATGGATAGATTATTTAACGACTCCTGCAGAACTAACCTGCCTTTTAAAGAAATCTTTTTGCCTATTAATAAAAAGAAAAACGTCGCAAATGTCATGAACCCTAAGCCGCCTACCTGAATCAGTGTTAAGATGACCAACTCACCAAAAGTGGTGAAGGTCGATCCCGTATCCACTACGACCAGCCCTGTTACACATGTAGCGGAAGTCGAGGTGAATAAAGCATCCAGAAAAGAAAGACCATGGCCATTTTCTGTGGAAACCGGCAGGGTCAATAAATAGGCCCCCAAAAGTATCAGGATGGCAAAGCCGAGTACAAGTATTTTTGGCGGATCCAATTTTGTCATTCTCAAATGATCATCCCTACTGTATGACTTTTAATCATCAATCTGCTTTTCGAATCTTTTTAAAAGCATAATAAAAAGACCTGCGAAAACATCGAATAGCTGTATTGCCACAAAAAGCGTGCAAAAAAGGCTCCCGAAATAGGCGGTCTTATGACCTCCTTCGCTTTAGCCGACGAAGTTAGCTGACGGGTAGGATGGCGAAAGAGCTGATCTCATCCCTTCTGCAAGGCAGAATTAACCCCAAATGATTGGGTCCTCCGTACTCATTTCCCATGAGTTTTGGCCGAATTGCATTAAATTGATAAGCGTATTCTACTCCCATCATTTAGCAGTTGTAAACCCCTAAATCGTAAAAAAATATTTCTTTAACAAAACTGAAAATTTACGTTTTATTTACATTTAGAAAACGTATTGACAAATATTAGTTAGCACATTATGATAGGTTCGATTAATCCAATTATGATAACCGGCATCGATGTACTTTATTCAATAATTTCAAGCAGAACAGGCTATTGCCAATCAAAATTTGTAATAGATATATTATGTTTCTTTTGTAAAAGATAAAGGAAAAAGCAGTACATTATTAGTTAAATTCAATACATTTTATTAAAAAGGCGGGCAATTATGGAGAAGACGTTCAATAGATATGTTATTAATGCTACAGGCAAGGGTGGCCAAACATATTTAACACAATGCCAGGATAAAGATGCACTAAGGAAATGGATAGCCGATCATGAGGATCAAATCATCATGAATGAATTAAGGATAACGGATAAGAAAAAGAATCCGTTTTTAAAATTGTTTTCCCCAAGGTAAATCAACTGATTCCAACATTCATAGCGGTATTCAATTATTGTAATTCCCTGTGTTCTATCCAGGAACGCTGAGCGAAAATCCATATCTTGTTTTGCTTTTAAACTCATTTATTTTGAATGAGTTTTTTTGTGTTATTTACATAATTCAACCATTAATGTTAAAATTTAGTAATGTTGAAGGTGGACGTAAAGAAGAGAAAAATAAAATGAAATGACCACTTTCCGAGAGCAGCCGAGGATAGTTGGGGATGTATGGTGGCATATTGGGGGCATCGCAAATTGGTCTCGTTCCTTGGGGACGGGGTTTTTTATTGTAAAGTCAAAGGGAGAAGCGATGACATTAAAAAATGCATTAGTATCCTGGAAATACCCTTCCATTCTTTTGTGCGGAATAGGTATCTCCAACTTTGGTTCCTGGGTGTATTTCATTGCCCTTAATTTAATCGATCTGGATATGACTGGTTCAGCCTTGGCGGTATCTGGACTTTATATCGTTAAACCGCTGGCTGCCATATTTACGAATGTGTGGGCAGGGAGCGTGATCGACCGGATAAATAAGCGGAACCTGATGGCGGCACTTGACCTATTTCGCACGGTATTCATAGTCTTGCTGCCATTCACTTCTTCTATTTGGGTCATGTATTTCCTTGTCTTCGTGATCAATATGGCAGGGGCCATGTTCGGAACGACATCTAGGTCCTATATAACAAAATTAATACCAATTGAACAGAGGAAACGATTTAATTCATTACGAAGCTTAATGGATTCTGGAGCTTTTTTGATTGGACCGGCGCTAGCGGGTATCCTTTTCTTGATCGGTACGCCCGTTTTAGCGATTTATATTAATGCGGCTGCCTTATTGTTATCCGGCATCATCACTCTATTCATGCCTAATCTTGAAAAGGGTCAGCGCCTTGAACAATCCAATCATTACCTGTCTTGGACCCTCATGAAAAAGGATTGGGGCATCGTCCTGGACTTCAGCAGGAAATCTTCCTATATCATGCTCATTTATTTCCTATTCAGCTGCATGGTTGTGATGGAAACAGCCATCGATTCCCAAGAAGCTGCGTTTGCCAAGGCCGTGCTCCTTTTGTCGGACAGCGATTACGGATTCCTTGTAAGCGTCGCCGGGGCAGGCATCATTGCTGGTGCCATAGTCAATGCCGTATTCATCAGTAAAGTGAAAATCTCGCACATGATTGGTCTTGGATCTTTATTTGTCTCGATAGGTTATATGATCTTTGCCCTTTCGAATGCCTTTTCACTGGCCGCCATCGGATTTTTCATCATTGCCTTTTCATTGGCTTTTGCCAACACCGGCTTTCAAACCTTTTATCAAAATAATATTCCGGTGGAAATTATGGGCAGGGTCGGAAGTATTTTTGGCTTGTTAGAATCTTTATTGATCATCATTACTACCGCAATCGTTGGTGTTTCAGCCCATTTCATTTCGATTCGGTTCGTGGTGATTTCAGGTTCCTTGATCATGTTCGCTTTATCCTTATGGTTGTCGATGCTTAGTATGAAGACCTCCAAGAGCAGGTATTATTCAGTTGGTGATGTAGAGATAGAAGCGAAGGAAAAGATGTAATCGGATTTAAAGGCATGTTGATGGTACATGCCTTTAATGAATCGTTCATTGGATGAATGTGCGCAAATGGCTGATGAAGTTCAAGATTTGAAAATGGATTTTCGCCATTTCTTCCGCCGTTTGTTCTTCACAGTTCTCCAGCCACTCAGTAATCACTCCTAAAATCGCCGATGTCAGGAAGGCGTGCATATACATGCGGAATGCTTCATCTTTAGCTGCTGGATGCAGGCTGATCAAACGCTCCAACAGTACTTCACCGAAAACCCTTTTTATTTTTTTCGCAAAAGAAGGGTCGCCCTGATCACCAAGAATGGCCCTTAATGCGTGAGCATGTTCACTGATGAATTGAAAAATCGCTATGAAAGGCGGGTAAAGTTGCTGTTGATGAAGGGCCAAAAAAGCCTCTTTCGGCAAAATGGCAGTAATGCGTGTTTGAAGTTCATGTAACAATTCCTGCTGTAAGTGATCCATCAATTCATATTTATCTGTGTAGTGCAAATAGAATGTGCCCCGATTAATATTGGCGCGCTCTGCAATTTTCTTAACTGATACATGTGAGAACCCCTCTGCTTCAATGAGTGCAATAAAATGATGTTGTATCTGCTTTTTCGTCTTTTGTACCATATCCTCATGAATCGATGCCATGGAATGTCTCCTTCACTGAACATTTTTCCAAATGTGTTGATTGTATTAGACCGAATGCTACCTTAGAATGATGATACACTCAACACCGTGTTAATTAAAGAGGGAGGATGTGTGTGCAATGAAATTTGCGATTTCCATTGATGGAATTGCTAAGGGTTTTCAGCAGAAGAAGGTCATTCAGCCAATGAGCCTGAATATTGAAAAAAGCGGAATTTTTGGCTTGTTAGGTCCATCCGGATGCGGAAAGACGACCTTGATTAAAATGATTGTCGGATTGATTAAGCCCGATGCGGGTAAAGTCACGGTTCTGGATCATGAAGTGCCAAATGAAGCACTGTTAATGGATGTTGGCTATATGGCACAGTCCGATGCTTTATATACAGAACTGACGGGAGCTGAAAACCTCGAATTTTTTGCGAAGCTATACCGTTTTTCGAAAAAGGAACGAAGGGAACGCATCCAATATGCAGCTGAAATCGTACAGCTGACGAATGATTTGAACGTTCGGGTTGCCCATTATTCAGGGGGGATGAAACGCCGTCTTTCACTTGCGGTTGCACTCATCCAAAATCCGGATATTCTCATATTGGATGAACCGACAGTAGGAATAGACCCTTTGCTGAAACAATCGATTTGGGAGGAACTTGAGCGTTTAAGGAATGAAGATGATAAGACGATCATCATCACGACGCATGTGATGGATGAAGCGGAGCGATGCGATAAACTGGCGATGCTGCGTGAAGGTGAAATCATCGCGGCAGGAACCCCTGCAGCTTTAAAAACTCAATTTGCCGCGGAAACGCTTGATGATGTTTTTTTAAGGATTGGAGGCGGCCTAAAATGAGAATTGCCTCTCTTGTAACTCGCATTACCCAGCAGATGCGCCGGGATCGAAGGACGCTCGCTTTATTTTTCCTGGCTCCATTGCTCATCTTAACGCTCATGTATTTTATTTTCGATACAGAGGCGAGTGCTTTGAAAATCGTTGTTACAGGCAGTGATGAAACGATCGTTAAAGCATTGAAAAAAGCGGATTTTCAAGTGACGGATGCTGAGGAATTCTCACAGGAAAAGATGATTGAAAAGGATACGGATGGCTGGCTGCATGTTGAAAATGGCAAAATGGAACTCACACTTTTGAACGACGAACCGACCCGGGCAAAGGCCGTTCAAATGCAGATGATGCAGGGCTTGCAAGGGAATGAAAAAATCACTCCTTCAATTGAGGAGCAATATGTTTACGGAGATGCCAACACAAAGGGGTTTGATACCTTCAGTCCGATGCTCGTCAGCTTTTTCGTATTCTTCTTTGTATTTTTAATAGCGGGAATTGCACTTTTGAAGGAGCGTACAAGTGGTACGTTGGAACGGCTGCTTGCCACCCCGATTAAAAGATACGAAATCGTAGCGGGCTATGTGATCGGATATGGCTTATTTGCTCTAATTCAAACCATAATTGTCGTACTATATGCGGTCAATGTATTGGATATCGTCCTTGTTGGCTCCATTTGGCTCGTTTTACTGACGAATATACTGGTCGCGCTCGTTGCATTATCGCTTGGTACATTACTATCGAGTTTCGCGACATCCGAATTCCAAATGGTGCAATTCATTCCGTTGGTCATCGTGCCGCAAGTCTTCTTTACAGGGATTTTCCCATTGGATGGCATGTCAGACTGGCTCCAAAAAATCGGCAAGGTCATGCCTCTCTATTACGCATCGGATGCCATGAATGGCATTATGTACAAAGGTTTCACGTTCAATGAGGTCTTACTGGATCTGCTCATTCTCCTGGCCTTTGCCATCGTTTTTATCACCATCAATATCATTAGCTTAAAAAAATACCGTGCACTATGAAATTAATAACTTACAAAAGAAGCCGGATTCCCGTACATGGGGAACCGGCTTTTTGTTTACTGTAAGAATGCCGAATTATCCTTCCCATCGGTTGATTTATTCGAAAAGGCGTCCCCTCGACGGTTTTCTACCGACAGGTTTATGCAGTTTGTTGACGGACTGTTAAAGTTGTCCTAGGATATAAGGATATGCAATGATTTGAAAATAAATAGAAGGGGGGGAGTTATATGTCTCTAAAATCGGTCATGCTTTCCCTTTTGCTGTCGCAAGCATTGTTTTTGTGCGGTTTGCCTTTATTCCTTCAGCTTCTACTCTATTTGAATCCTTTAGTGATCATGGTTGTCTGGTTTTGTATCCTTCTTTTCGTTTCGTTTGCGGTTCTTTATTTTCGAGGTGAAACGGTCAGGGTTCCGCGTCTTTTGTGGCAGGCAGTATTGTTTGGCTACAGTTTATCATTAATGGTTTTGCTGTTCTTTCGGCCAGAAGGGCAGGTATATTCATATAATTTGATTCCTTTTTCTACGATTCTTTCCTATTTATCGAACGAAACGAACGGGTTTGTGTCATTTTATAACCTTAGCGCCAATGTGGGACTGTTCATTCCATTCGGTCTGTATTTGTTGTCCAGGGAAGGGCAAGAGCTCTCCGCTAAAAGGAAATTCATTTATCCATTACTTTCGATTTCGGGCATCGAAATCTGTCAGTTTGTTTTTCGGCGTGGAAGTTTGGATGTCGATGACCTCACCTTGAATATGATTGGTGTTTACATAGGGTACCTTCTGTATCCTTTGTTCAAGAAAGTCGTGGTGCTCTCTGGAAAAGTTAAAGGATGAAAGGCAGTATCAATATATTTAAAGAAAGGGTGTATTTCCATGTATAGCACGTTAGAAGAATTATCGAGCCATCCGGTGTTTCATTATTTTGCAGCGATTTCCAAAATCCCGAGAGGATCGGCGAATGAAAAAGCGATCAGTGACTATCTGGTTCGCTTCGCTAAGGATAGGAACCTGGAGGTGATCCAGGATGAGGCGCTGAATGTGGTGATCAAAAAGCCTGCCACAATTGGATATGAGAGTGCACCTACAGTCATTATCCAGGGGCATATGGATATGGTTTGCGAAAAGAACAAGGGAACGCTTCATGATTTTGAGAAAGATCCGCTTCAATTAAGGATTGTGGGAGATATGTTATATGCAACGGATACAACATTGGGGGCGGATAATGGAATTGCCGTTGCTTATGCATTGGCATTATTGGATGCCAATGATATTCCGCATCCCGCTCTTGAAATAGTCATAACGACTGAAGAAGAAACGACAATGAACGGTGCACTTGCCGTGGATCCTGCTCACTTCAAGGGGAAAATGATGATCAATATCGATTCTGAGGAAGATGGGAAGCTGCTGGTTAGCTCTGCTGGAGGAATACGCGTGCGACAGGTCCTGCCAATCGGATGGGAATCGGCATCCATTGTTGATGCTGTATCTTATAACATCAGGATTAAAGGGTTGAAGGGCGGACACTCCGGTATGTCCATACATAAGGAAAGAGGGAACTCCAATAAACTTTTGGGAAGAGTATTACATGAATTGACGACAGAATTTCCTTGCTGCATTCAGCAAATGAACGGGGGCCTGAAGGGGAATGCAATCCCTCGTGAAGCGGAAGCGACTGTATTGATTTCTGTAGAAGATGTTCAAAAGATACAGGAGAGACTCCAGAAATGGGAGGATACTTTTAAAAATGAACTGCAATCTTCCGACCCTGAGATATCGATTAAGTTTGAAAAAATCGAAACGATGTCTTCAAACGTTTTTTCCAAAGAGACGGTGACTAAAGCCATTACCTCATTACTGATAATCCCGCATGGTGTTCAAGGAATGAGCATGGGAATAGAAGGGTTAGTCGAAAGTTCGACGAATCTAGGGGTCGTTACAACAAATGAAGCGGAAATGATATTCGAAAGTGAAATCAGGAGTTCGGTCAAAAGCATCAAATATAATATGGTCATACAGGCAAAGGCCATTGCCGGCATGCTTGGGTGCGAACTATTGGTTGACGCGGATTATCCGGAATGGCCCTATAATCCTGATTCGAAACTCAAGAAATTATTTGAAGAGACATACAAAGAAAAATATCATGAAGAAATTGAAATCATCGCTGTGCATGCAGGGATCGAATGTGGGGTATTCATAGATAAGATACCAGGTTTGGATACAGTCTCGATCGGACCGGATATGTTTGCCGTACATACACCTGAAGAACACTTAAGCATCCCTTCGACCATAAACAACTGGGAATATTTTGTTTATACATTAAAGCGGATGAAGGACCTATAAACAATGTTTGGGGCAACGGCAAAATGATATTCAATAGATTTGGAGACATCCTATAATTGATTGGATGTCTCTTTTTTGAGTGTAGTAAATCTAACCGTTGATTTCCACTCCAGGCGCTAGCTTTCCGCGAGCGGGCGGGAGCCTCCTCGGCGCGCCTGCGGGGTTCCCATGCTACGCTATTCCTGCAGGAGTCTCGTACCTTACGTTCCAATCAACTTTGTTTTATTTAGATAGAACCCTATTGTCCACAAACTAGATAATATTTGTTTGCCGACAGTCTTTTTTTGAGGGTTTGTAAAATGGGAACGTTGATTTCCACTCCAGGCGCTAGCTTTCCGCGAGCGGGCGGGAGCCTCCTCGGCGCGCCTGCGGGGTTCCCATGCTACGCTATTCCTGCAGGAGTCTCGTACCTTACGTTCCAATCAACTTTGTTTTATTTAGATAGAACCCTATTGTCCACAAACTAGATAATATTTGTTTGCCGACAGTCTTTTTTTTGTGGGTTTGTAAAATGGGAACGTTGATTTCCACTTCAGGCACTCGCTTTGATGCGGCTTGGCAGACAGTCGGTGGAAAGGGAGCTGATTTCTGAAATCAGCTGGAATGTTAATAAAAAACTGCAGGCTGCTATTCGGAACCAAGTTTTAGACTGTTTATCCTTTAAGTTTTTCACCTGTAATCCTTCTTGGATGGAAGAAATATGCGACACTCCTGCCGAAAAACTGGCTAGCCGAGACCCCGCAGGCGCTCGTGCCGAGGAGGCTTGGCAGACAGTCGGCGGAAAGGGAGTGGATTTCTGGAATCAGCTGGAATGTTAATAAAAAACTGCAGGCTGATCTATTCGGAACCAAGTTTTAGACTGTTTATCCTTTAAGTTTTTCACCTGTAATCTTTCTTGGATGGAAGAAATATGAGACACTCCTGCCGAAAAACTGGCTAGCCGAGACCCCGCAGGCGCTCGTGCCGAGGAGGCTTGGCAGACAGTCGGCGGAAAGGGAGCGGATTTCTGGAATCAGCTGGAATGTTTTCTAGAAAAAACTGCAGACCAATTCGGATTTCTCTGCAGTCTGAAAGAAACAGAGGATTCTTTACAATTGTTATAAAATAAACTATTGTAAAGAAAACCTAGCATTCAGTGTAAATTATTGTTCTAAATCATTATGTATAGAGGAAGGTATATGGAAATATGGTTGTAAAGTATAGAATGGTCGTAGAACAAATGGAGAAGGAAATATTAGATGGAAAATATACATTAAATACTAAGTTGCCAACTGAAGAAGAGTTGATGAAGAAGTTCGATGTGAGCAGGAACACCATTAGAAAAGCAATCAACATATTGGTTGAGCAGGGGTATATCTATCAAGTTCAAGGCAGCGGCATATTCCTTAGGGAATTTACCAGACCGGGCTGCATTTCGATGAGGGATATGGGTGGCTTAACCAAAGTTTTTCCTAATGATGAAATGAAAAGTAAAGTGTTGAAGTTAGAATTAATAGAAGCCGATGAAAAATTGGCCAAACGAATGAAATGCCAGGTAAAAACCAAAATCTATAACCTGAAAAGGGTTAGATATTTAAATGGTCAACCCATTGTAATAGAAGAGTCCTTTTTCAATAAAGACATCATTCCCATCATAAATAAAGAAATTGCAAATGGTTCCATTTATGAATATATCGTCGAGGATTTGAAGTTGAATATCGGTTTTGCGGATAAAATCATTTCGTGTGAAAAACTTAACGACGATGATGCCAGGCTTTTGGACTTGCAGCCAGGGGATCCGACATTAATAGTTGAAAGTACGGTCTTTTTAAAAGCGGGAGCCGTTTTTGATTTATCAATCGAGAAATATAATTACACTTCAGCCAAATTATTAACATTGACTTAAAAAGTGCAGGAAATTCTTGAATAAGATTATACGGTGTGAATGGGAGATATCGATTCACACCGTGTTTTCTTAAATTCATTTCTCTTTTTCCCCAACAATCCCATAAAACAAAATCTTCATAATATCCTCAGTCAAAGGCAGGATGCTTTGATAAACCTCTTCCCGTTGGATATATTCATTCATTGCCTTTATATAAAATAAAATCGCTTCATTAGATAAGTTCGGATCAACATATCCTTGTTCCTTCCCCTGGTTAAACAGATCGATAAAGCGGGGCAGGGCCTTTTCTGTATATATTTTTTCCATATAATTGATTCCGGAAGTATATTCCTTCATTAAATATTGATAAAAATCTTCATGAATTTGTTTGGCTGTTTCATTCTTCGTGAACATGAGCTGTTTTATTTTTTCAGGGAAGGCGATGTTGCTGGCCAGTATTTGTTCAAATTCATCCAAGGCCTTATCTGTATAATAAACAAAAACCTCATGAATTAGATTATGTTTGCTTTCGAAGTAATTATATATCGTTACTTGAGATACATTTGCTTTTTTTGCTATTTCCCCAATCGAAATCTTTTGGACACCATACTCCATGAATAAAGCTAAGGCAGCCTCTAATATATTCAATTTTTTTTGTTCCCTGCGTCGTTGAAATCCGTCCATTTGTTTCACCTCAACCTAAGTTTAATTAAAAATATGTAATAGAACAATAAAATTAGTTCATAAACTATTGTCAGGAATTCTTCTTATGTATATTATGAACTAAATCAGTTAAGATATTTCATATTTTTTTCAATGAGGAAGAGGTGGATGAGGAATGTCAGTATTGAAAACAACTAATCTAACGAAAAAGTTTGGAAAGTTCACTGCTTTAAATGGTGTGAACATTGAAGTGAATAAAGGGGAGGTATTTGGGTTCATCGGTCCCAATGGTGCTGGAAAATCAACAACGATCCGTGTGCTGCTCGGGATTTTAAAGGCCACGGATGGGGAAGCGAAGATTTTTGGCAGGGATGCATGGAAAGATGCGGTTGAAATTCACAAGCGAATCGCGTATGTACCGGGAGATGTGAACCTATGGCCCAACTTAACAGGCGGGGAAGTTATTGATCTATTTGTTGAATTGCGCGGGACGAACAATAAAAGCAGACGCGAAGAACTAATAAAAAAATTCGATCTGGATCCCTCCAAGAAATGTGGAACATATTCAAAGGGTAACAGGCAAAAGGTTGCTTTGATTGCTGCTTTCTCATCTGATGCCGACCTTTATATATTGGATGAACCAACATCAGGTCTAGATCCATTGATGGAAAGGGTTTTCCAGGAATGTGTGATGGACGCGAAAAATGAAGGAAAAAGTATATTGCTTTCCAGCCACATTCTTTCTGAAGTGGAAAGGTTATGCGATAGAGTGGGCATCATTCGGCAAGGGCAAATCATTGAAACGGGAACATTGGATGAGTTACGTCATTTAACGAGAACAAGCTTGCTTGTCGAAACGAAGCAGCCTATCCCTGCTTTAGGGAATGTAAACGGTGTTCGGGATATCGTGATGAAAGACCAGGCACTTTCATTTCAAGTGGATACAGGTGAATTGGATAATGTCATGAAGTATATAAGCCAGTTTGGCATTGTGAAATTGGAAAGCGCGCCGCCTACATTGGAAGATTTATTCATGAGCCATTATGAAGGTGTAAGGAATACTTGTGATTCTGGTGCGGGAGGTGCGTTATAATGGCGAACCAGTCCTATCATAATACTGGAAGACTCTCCCGATTCATCGTACGGCAGGATCGGATTCGGATACCTGTTTGGATCATTTCCTTATCCGTGCTTTCCTTTATGGTTGCGATGGCATTCACCGATCTGTACCCGACTGGGCTAGAAAGGCAAACCATTGCAGAAACGATGAAGAACCCTGCAATGACAGCGATGGTGGGGAAAGGTTATGGCCTGGATGACTATACAAACGGAGCGATGATGGCGCATCAAATGTTACTGTTAACCGCTATGGCCGTGGGAATAATGAGTATTTTACTCGTTACACGCCATACACGCGCAGATGAAGAGGACGGCCGTATCGAAATGATCCGTTCTTTGCCGGCTGGACGATTGGCTAATTTATATGCAACCATTTCCGTATCGTTTGGAACGAATGCATTGATTGCGTTAATAATGGGTTTCGGATTGTATGCTCTGGGGATAGAAAGCATGGATTTGGAAGGTTCCCTTATGTATGGAGCTGCTTTAGGGGCAACCGGTATTTTCTTCTCGGCAATAACGGCATTATTTGCCCAGCTTACCGAGAGTGCTCGAGGTACGATCGGTTACTCCATCACTATATTGCTTCTCTCCTATCTTATTCGGGCGATAGGGGATGTCAGCAATGAAACACTTTCCTTGTTTTCACCATTGGGTTGGGTGTTAAGTTCAGAAGTATATGTGAATAATTATTGGTGGCCAATCATCCTTACGATCGGTGCGGCAATCATTTTGGTTGCCTTATCCCTATATTTGAATGCCATCCGTGATTTGGAAGCTGGATTCATTCCGGCTAGGCCCGGCCGGAAATATGCTTCATCGTTTTTAAAAAGTCCGCTGGGGCTCGCGCTAAGGCTGCAGCGTACAGGATTGATCGCCTGGGCAGCCGGGATGTTCATTTTGGGTGCATCTTACGGTTCCGTTTTAGGTGATTTGGAATCCTTTTTTACAAAAAATGAAATGATGGCCGAACTATTGACGCCAGTGAAAGGCTATTCGCTGACAGAACAATTCTTGACAATGTTGATGTCAGTCATCGCCATGATATGCACCATCCCGCCTCTAATGGCGATGTTAAAGCTTAAAGGGGAAGAAAAAAAGAACCATACTGAACATTTATTGAGCCGTGCTGTATCCCGTACAAGGCTTATGGGCAGCTATCTTATCATCTCCGTCATTGGCGGTTTTCTAATGCTTGCGCTTGCTGACATCGGCCTTTGGGTCGTCGGGAATTCAGTGATGGATGAAGGGGTTGCTTTCGGCACTATATTCAGTGCAGCGATGGTCTACCTGCCTGCGATGTGGATCATGATTGGTATTGCCGTGCTGTTTATTGGATATGCACCAAAATTATCCGGCTTGACTTGGCTTTACTTGACCTACTCAATCTTAGTCGTTTATTTAGGCGGAATGCTTCAATTCCCGGAATGGATGGGAAAACTAACGCCATTTGGCCATATTCCGAAGCTTCCTGTTGAAGATATGGACTTCATGAAAGTATCCATGCTTACAATCATAGCTATCTTATTATTGGCTGCAGGCTTTTTCGGATATAACAAACGGGATATCCGCGGTTGATGGTTCGACTATGATTCTATTATTATTGCCAAATTGTCTTCTGACTAAAGCCTGATTCCTTTGTTTCAAAGGGAAATCAGGCTTTTATTGGTTATCAGTCATGGGGAATCAATAATAGTACACCTAGTGCAATGATGATGAAGAATAAATAACTTTCGAATTTCTTCGCGGGAATTCGCTTATTCATGAAGATTCCGAGACCTGTCGCAAGTAATATGGCTGGAATGGAATAAGCGTAAAGAATAAGTGAATCGGCTGTCCAAAGTCCGCCTAGCGCATGACCTGTCACGACCAGGATTCCGGATATCAGGAAATGGGCTTGCAATGTTCCGCGGAATCGCTCTGGGTCCCATCTTCGCAAAGTTCCATAGACGACGACCGGCACCCCGTTAAGGTTATAGGCGCTGCCAAGGGCACCAGAGGCAAAACCGAACGGCCATACCCAGCCCTTCGAGTTAAGTAATGGTTTATCCACAGTCTGAAAAAGTTTTTGCTTTAGAAGAGAATATCCTCCATATGCAATCAAAAAAACACCGAGTGCAGAAGTGATGATCAAAGAAGGTGCGTAATGGAGCAAAGCCAGGCCGGCTGGTATGCCAATGACCGTTGAAGCTGCCAGTCTGATTAATGCGGAGCGTTCGATATGCCGCCATCCGCTAACGACGGTTAGTGAAGCGACGGTAAGACCAGCCAATCCAATCAGGGAAACCGAAGTATTAAGCGGAATGTGAAGTAAGGCAAGCAGAGGCATGCTGACAATCGCTTCACCGAACCCGAACATCGTCCGCATCAAGGCGCCGATAAAGACTGCCGCCACCACCAATATGATGCTGCTGATCGTCATTCTTTCACCTCCTAAAAGCACAATAAATCTTCTATAATTATATCATATCAAAATTTCATTTGGTCGAGGTAACTATGATTTAAAACAGGTGATTCAAGGCCTTTATTACTCTTTGTAATGCGTTTAGCTCACCTTTTGAGAGGTACGAGGATTAATTTCCGTCGCTTAGGAGTCTGAAATGAGGTAAAATGTGGGTGTGCACCTTGTGGTGTTGTGTGGTGATAAAGATAGAAAAACATTCTCTTTAATTGAATTTGATGTGAAGGTTGTTTTGCAGATTAATAAAGATAACCAAGGGTGGTTTGTGGAAAATATGTTACGGGCAATACTTTTTAGGGAGGCTTTTTCCATACAAGCAGATTTAAAGAAAGAGTCATAGCCTTTCATTGGATTTCTCACCAGGAAAGGCTATGAATGCGTTCACCTTTTATCAAGCTTAGCAGAAAGGTAATTTCCGGCGAATTGGACGGATTGAACAATGATGATGAGAAGGAATACGGTTGTTATCATGATGTCAGTCTGAAAACGGTAGTATCCATAACGAATGGCCAAGTCGCCAATTCCCCCGCCGCCCACGACCCCGGCAATAGCCGAGTAGGATATGAAAGAAACGGCAGTAACAGTTAGTCCTAACAGGAGACCGGAACGCGCTTCTAATAATAATACTTTGAAAATGATCTGGAAGGGGGATCCACCCATAGCAACAGCTGCCTCAATTGTTCCCTTTGGCACCTCACGTAAAGATTGTTCAACAAGCCGAGCTAAAAAAGGAATTGCAGCTATCGATAATGGGATGGAGGCGGCCAGCGGTCCTACAGAAGTTCCCAATATCGTTCTTGTAAATGGAATAAGAGCAATGAGTAAAATGATGAATGGGAAGGAACGGACCGTGTTGATCATTGCGTTTAAAACGTTATTTAAGATAGTCTGTTCGAGTAATTGCTCCTTTGAAGTTAAAAATGTAATGAAACCAAGTGGGAGGCCCAATAAGATAGCTGCCAATATCGCTATTCCCACCATTAAAAATGTTTGGCCTGCACCTAAATAAATTTCAGGAAGTAAGGAAATGATATTATCAAACACTTACCTTCACCTCTTCAGATTCATGTTTTAATAGAATTTTACCGATTTTCGTTGTAGGTATGGTTCTATTATCCGCTAAGTTCAATTCCTCCATGATTCTCCCCTTTTCCATGACCGCCACCCTATTTGCTAACCTTCGAATTACATCCATTTCATGAGTCACGATCAGGATGGTCACACCATAGGTTTCGTTTATTTTTTTTAGATAGGCCAGGATGGATTGAGTGGTTTGCGGATCAAGTGAAGAGGTGGGCTCATCACATAGCAATACATTAGGTCTTGTGCTTATGGCACGGGCGATAGCGACTCTTTGCTTTTGTCCGCCAGAGAGCTGCGCGGGATAATGATTGGCTTTATCAGATAAATCAACGATTTGCAGGGATTCAGCTATAATTTTGGCTCGCTCATGTTTTGGTACATTGGCAAGTTCCAATGCGAGGCTAACATTTCCTTGTACCGTTCGATTTGCCAAGAGGTTGAAATGTTGAAATATCATCCCGATTTTGTTGCGTGCTTCTCGAAGCCGTTTGCCAGATAAATCACTAAGGATAGAATCATTTATTGCTATCGTACCTTCCGTAGGCTTTTCTAATAGGTTACCCATGCGCAGTAAAGTCGATTTACCTGCACCGCTAAAACCGATGATCCCATATATTTCATTCTCCTTAATATCCAGATTTACATTGGAAACGGCAGTGAATAATTCGTTTTTTACAGTAAATGTTTTACCTGCATTTTTAAATGTTATCATTCTCGAACCTCCCAATCTTAAAGCGTTTATATCCATTCATTTAAAATAATCAGGTCGGTGAAATCCTTCAAATTCTGTATTGCTTTCAATCGCTTTTTGAAATTCAGGGGAGTGGTAGGCGTTAATGATTTCCTTCACGAATCGTTTGTTCTTATCTTCGGTTCTTACTGCCACAAAATTTTGATATTCAAATGGGGGATCCTCTAAATAAAGGGCAGAAGATAGTTTCCGGTCGGATACCAAGATGGTATACCCATTGGCTACCGCATAATCTACATCAGGTAAGATTCGGGGAACTTGAGCCTGTTCCACCTCAACAAATGAAAAGTTCACTTTTTGATCGATGATATCTTTTTTGGAGACAGTCAAGGGATCGTATCCTTTTTTTAATTGAAGCCACCCTATTTGTTCAAGCATTCTTAATGCTCTTGCCACGTTAGCTGGATCATTCGGGATTGCCACCTTTTGCCCATCCTTCAATTCATCCTTGCTGTCATGCTTATCGGAATATAAGCCCATAGGTGCTGTGGGGACTTTAATGGTTTCGGTAAGCTCCAGTTTATTTTCATTGATGAAATTCTTGAAAAAAGCAGTATGCTGAAATACATTTACATCGATGGAGCCTTCGGCCAAAGCAAAGTTTGGTTGGTTTGGGTCACTGATTTCCACGTATTTAACGGCATATCCTTTATTTTTCAAATAAGGTTCTATGCCTTTTTTCACTTGGTCACTATAAGGACCTGGAGTGAAGCCGAAAATAATTTCTTTCTTAGCTTCACCCTCACTCGCTGCTTTTTCACTGCCGTTGCTGTTGCAAGCTGAAAGCAACATGACGAATAATAGAGACATGATGATGAACAGAAATGAATTTCTCATGGAATTCCTCTTTTCTTTTTTTGTATAGGGTTCATTCTTTTTTTAGGAATAAAAAAAGCATGAACAAGTTTTGTTCATGCCGCCGGTTATCCGGTAGGCTTGCATAGTATAGTTTTCCAATTGGAATAATTAAACTATAACAAGAGTATGGATAATTTATCAAGTGTTAATTTTTATGGATATTTATGGGTGGGAACCAAAAAACACACTTGACCAATTGAATTTATCGGATTATGATAGTGAACATAAAAAAATAGCTTATCGGACAACCGAGAGCCCTTGTTAGGAGTCAGTTTCATACTCCTTCAAGGGCTTTTGTGTTTTCCAGGGAGGAGTTGGGAACTTAATGAATAAGAGAAGCCGGCTTGCCGAAAGTTTGAAAGATGGAAGAAATGTTTGGCTTGATGGAAAGAAAATAGACGATCTATATGCCCATCAGGCTTTCACAGGCACTTTGAAAACTTTAACAAATTTGTTGGAAATGCTGGATTCACCTGAAGAACAAAAGATTGTCGGGTATGAAAGTCCAAAAACAAAGGAATATGTTCATAAATCTTTTCTCATTCCTAAAGATTTGGAAGAACTGATTTCAAGAAGAAAGGCTTTTGAGTTATGGTCGCGGAAAACCTACGGAGTGATGAGCCGATTATCCGACTATGCGAATTCGATGGTCACAGCATATTTCATTGATAGGGATTTCTTTAACCAGTATGATTCAGGATTTTCCGAAAAAATCACTGCATACTATGAACAGGCTAGGGATGAACGGCGTATTGTGATCCAGGCCATTCTTGATCCTCAGATCGATCGGTCCAAGCCAAGTGATGAACAGGAAGATGCTTTATTGAAAGTCATAAGGGAAACGGAAGAAGGAATCGTTGTTAGAGGGGCTAAAATGATAGCTACCGCTTCCCCGTATGCACATGATGTCATCATCATGCCGCATCAAAAGCTGACTCCTGATAAAACGGAGCATGCCAATATGTGCATTATCCCTTTGAATCTTCCTGGCCTGCAAATTGTCTGTCGTGAATCATTCGCTTCAAAAGACCAAAAGAAACATCCATTAAGTGCACAATTTGATGAAATGGACGCTGTTTTAATTTTTGATGATGTGTTGATTCCGTGGGAACGCGTAATGATTAGGGGATCCGTAGAAGGAGTGTTTGAAGCTCAGCGGCACCAGCAATTAAACTGTCTCGCCCATCATCAGACGGTCGTTCGCTTGCTTACGAAGCTTCAATTCGTAACGGGGGTGGCTACGGCTATCGCTCAATCGATTGGTGTTGATCAGTTCTTACAAGTGAAGGAAAAGCTTGGTGAACTATATACCCAAATCGATAGTATAGAAGCGTTGCTTATTGCTTCAGAGGTTCAAGGTTCACATAACGAAAAGGGCGTTTATCTGCCTGCTCTCGTACCTTTGCAAACGGCACGAAATCTTGGAACCCGCCATTATCCAAGAGCGATTGAGATTTTAAAACAAATCGGGGCGGGCGGTTTTATCCAGCTCCCTTCAACAACGATAGAGGACAGCAACGATCTCATTCCATTATTAGAAAAGTATTTTAGAGGAGCGAATGTTGATGCCGTCACTAAAACTTCTTTATTTCAAATAGGATGGGAACTGATTGGAAGCACACTGGGATCGAGGCATGATCTGTATGAAAGGCTGTATACCGGCGATCCCATTCGAACCTTCGCTTTGCAGTATGAAACCTATGATAAAGAGCCATTAAAACGAAAACTCCACCATTTTTTGGAGGGGGTAAATGGAAAGGGGAATCGTGATGATCGAAAACAATCGCTATCTTCAACGACTTAATGATGGCAGAAATATTTGGCTAGATGGGGATATTGTCAAAAACTTAGACGAACACCCTGCATTTAAGGGAACGGTCCATACGATACAATCATTGTTGGATTTACAAACAAAAGCAGACAGTAAATCCTTGCTGACATACCAAACGGAGGAAGGACTTGATGCGAACCTATCATTTCTCGTTCCCAGGACACATAAGGATCTGGAAAAAAAACGTTTGGCGTACCAGCATTGGGCCGATCAGACTTTTGGAGTCATGAGCCGTCTATCTGAATATTCCCGTTCCATATTTACTGGTTGGTTTGCAAACCGTTCAGAGTATGAAGATGTACATCCAGGTTTTTCTGAAAAAATAGAAAGCTATTACTATCAATCCCGTAATCTTGATTTATTGTCAACAGTAGCAGGGCATGATCCACAAAAGGATCGTTCAAAAACAGCAGGGGAAAAGAAACCGGGGATTTTACATATCAGCCGTAAAGATAGTGAAGGGATCTATGTTCGCGGTGCGAAAATGATTGCGACAGCAGCTCCATATGTTGATGAAATTTTAATCTTTTCCTATCACAAGAAAGGAGAAAATGAACGTGAATTCGCCAATGTTTTCTTTGTGCCTGTCAATGCCAAAGGCTTGCATATTGTTTGCAGGGAGTCATTTGCCGATAAACGGGAGGAGGATCACCCGTTAAGTGCACGTTTTGACGAAATGGATGCAGTCCTGATTTTTGATGATGTATTCATCCCTTGGGAGCGAGTGCTGGTTCATGAGGATCCGGAATTTGCATGGAAGCTTCGTTGTGATGCCCCTTCATCACTGCTTAGCCAGCATCAAACAGTAGTGAGACTGGTCAGCAAACTGGAAAGTGTCGTAGCAATCGGGAACGAATTAGCGGAAACGGCTGGGGCAACACAATTTCTGCATGTGAAAGAGAAGCTTGCAGAATTGATCATACAGCTAGAAACCATTAAAGCATTACTGCTCGCTTCAGAATATAAAGCAAAAATGTATAACGGCATCCTGCTTCCTAATCAAGATTTCTTAGCGACAGCAAGGAATCTGGGAACTCGATTCTACCCAAGAGCGTTGGAAATCCTCCAGCAGATTGGGGCAGGGGGGCTATTGCAGGTCCCATCCAGCATAAAAGAATTGGAAGGTCCCATAGGTCCTTTGTTAAAAGAATATTACCAGGGTACAGAGACATCTGCAGAAGATAGGACACGATTAATTAAATTAACGTGGGATCTATTGGGGAGCCCGCTTGCATCAAGACATGAATTATATGAGAGATTTTATTCCGGCGATCCTGTCAGAACGTATGCAGCCCAGTACAATAATTATAAAAATAAGCAAGAACTCGTTGATTATGCTTATGAGGTTTTAAAATAAGGGGGTCCTATAATGTCTGTGCATTTTTACTGGTATGTACCTACAAATGGTGATGGTGAATACTTAGGCCTAAACGAGCCGCAGAGGAAGCCTACTTTGGATTATATAATAAGCGTTGCGAAAGCAGCTGAAAAGGCAGGTTTTGAAGGGATATTAATTCCTACGGGCATACCTTATCTAGACTCATGGATAGTGGGTTCGGCCATCATTCATCATACGAGAATAATTAAGCCGTTAATCGCTTTTCGCCCAGGATTCATCGCTCCGACGGTTGCGGCTAAAATGGCCGCGACCCTTGATCAATTCTCGGAAGGGAGAATGCTTGTCAATGTAGTGACTGGAGGTTCGGCAAAAGAATTGGGGCAGGATGGTGACTTCGTTGAGCATAATGAGCGATATGCCAGAACAGGTGAATTCCTTGAAGTCATACAAAAATCATGGACGGAAGAGAAGGTTAATCATATAGGAGAATATTTTACGATCAGTGATGGAGTATTGAATCCAAGCATTCACCAAAGTCCAAATATTCCGATTTATTTTGGAGGTTCATCTGATGCAGCAAAGGAAATTGCAGCGAAATCTGCCGATGTTTATTTGCAATGGGGAGAACCAGCCCAGCAAATTGAACAACAAATCAATGATGTCAAACAAAGGGCGAAGAAGTATGGAAGGCAATTGGAATATGGTGTCAGGATTCATGTGGTCGTTCGGGATGAGGAAAGTGAAGCATGGGAGGCAGCCGCAAAAATAATAAGTAAGGCTGACAGGGAAACTCTGAGTAATATGAATCATTACTATGAAACGACGGATTCAGTGGCCCAAAAACGGATGAATGAATTAACAAGGAACAATGAGCGTTTTGGAAGATATGGTTGGTCGGGAATCGGGAAAATCAGGAAAGGAGCAGGTACAGCCATTGTAGGCACCCCTGAACAAGTAAGGGAAGGCCTGCAAGAATATATCGATATTGGCGTCAAGCATTTTATCCTATCCGGTTTTCCTCATTTAGAGGAGGCAGAAAGATTTGGGCAAGCAGTACGGCCATTATTTGGAGAAAAGGTTTTATGAGCAGGAAGTTACTGAAAACTAAGGAGGGAAGGATATGAAATTTTCAATCTGGGGGGCTAATTTATCAGGTGGTTTCTTGCGGGCAAACGTAGAACAAAATACGGATGGAAGTATGGAATATAATCGTAAACTCGCAAAAATGGCAGACCAGCTACAAGTGGATTCCATCCTTTATGCCATTCGCTATGTTGGCAGTATTGGAGGTAGCTCGACGGATAGAGGTCAACTTGATCCCTTATCAGTAATTACCGCTTTGGCAGGGGATACCGAAAACGTTCATTTTATTGCTGCGGTTTTACCGGGCTTCATTCACCCTGCAACCCTCGCAAAAGTAAGTTCAAGCATCGACATTATATCAAACGGGAGATTCCACATAAATTTGGTCAGCGGTTGGTTTAAAGAAGAGCAAGAAATGTTTGGGATAGAATGGATTAAGCATGAAGAGCGGTATAAACGTTCAAGGGAATACCTAGAGGTTTTAAAAGGATTGTGGACGACTGATAATTTTTCTTTTCAAGGGGATTATTATCAAATAAAGAATGCAATATTGGCACCGAAACCGATTCAAAAACCATATCCAGCAATCTATCAAGGCGGTAATTCCCAAGATTCCCAAGAGATGGCCGGGGAATTATCCGATTATTACTTTATGAATGGAGCTTCCATAGAAGAGTTGAAAGAACAAATGAATTATGTAAATGCTGTAGCACAAAATCATGGTCGTGAAGTGAAATTTGCTGTTAATGCTTTTGTCATTGCCAGAAAAACGGATGAGGAGGCAAGAAGCGAATATCGGTATATTATCGAACATGCAGATGATACTGCGATAGCACAGTTCAAAAACCGTAAAGATACGAAAGGAATGTGGAAAAATGCATCCTCTATTAGTGATTTTGTTGCTAATAATGAAGGATTCAGGACAGGGTTGATTGGCAGTTACGAATCAGTTGTAAATAAAATTCAGGAACTTCAAGCAATTGGAATTGATAAGATCCTATTAACTTTTCGAAATGCACTTGAGGAATTACCGGATTTTTATAACAACGTTAACAATCGTTTGGAATCAGAGTTCATAAAGAAATAAATATGTACAAGGAATTCAGAAGTTTAATCGAGGATGCCATATTGAAACCTGGATGAATGGGGAAATATAGAAATCAAAAAGACCGCTATAAGGTGGTCTTTTTCATTGGATTGAAGAAATTTGCGATACTCCTGCCGAATAACTGGCTAGCCGAGACACCGCAGGCACTTATTTTGATGAGGCTTTGCAGACAGTCGGCGGAAAGGGAGCGGTTTTCCGAAATCAAATCATTATTATATAGCCAAAAATTATTCATTTATTTTTCCTCATTGTAATAGGTCTAAGCAGATTCCAAAATAAATTAAGCATCCCCGGTATTTCGCATGGTTTGCAGCGCCTACCTCTCAATTACCCAATTAATGATCACCAATTTTGCATGTAACAGCTCTTTGTCGTACTAATAGAATGGACCCAGCTTCTACTTGGTCACCGTTATAGGTACGGTTTTGGCAATGCCCCTGTCTTTGGGGGATTTGTTTACCAAAAACTAAGAATACTGGAATGTTGAACGCAAAAAAACATATTAGGGCTATCCAGGGAATAAAATGAAGGGAATATTTTGAAGGAAAGCGGGGCAGTGCATGTGAAAATCCATGTGGTGAATAGGGGGGATTCTTTGTGGGGAATTTCCCAGCAATATGGTGTCAGTACCAACCGAATTGTTCGGGTCAATGGCCTTGAAAATCCAGATAAGCTGGTGATTGGCCTAGCTCTTTTGATTCCTGAACCTTATCTTCAGTACAGGGTTCAGCAAGGGGATACTCTAAATAATATCGCAAATCAGTTTGGAATTACGGTACAGGAAATCATGCAATCGAATACCATCACAAATCCTTCCGCTATCTATCCAGGGCAGAGACTAACCATCCCGGTTATTTATCATACCGTAAGGGAACGAGATACCCTTTATGATATAGCGAGACGTTATGGAACGACAGTTCAGGCCATTATGCAGATGAACAGGATTACAGATCCGTCCACTATCCATATCGGAAGGATAATAAGGATTCCACAGAAACCAAAACCCATCATTGAAGTAAATGGTTTTACAAACGTTTACGGGCAAGCCGGTGCGGAGCAGGTACGTGAAGTAGCCCACGATTTGACCTACGTAAGTCCATTTGGTTATAGAATGAGGCAAGATGGCAGCTTAGAAGTCATAGATGACATCCCGACGATCCGGGCGGCACAGTCGACTGGCGTCATACCCATGATGTGCATAACGAATTTTTCCGCGACGGAAGCTGGAACTCAGCTTGCCCATACGATACTTTCTGATTTGAATTTAGTGGAAACATTATTGACCAACGTCATAAAAACGATGAAAGATAAAGGGTACCGTGGATTGAATATCGATTTTGAAAGTGTAGCACCAGAGGATCGTGATTTCTATAATCGCTTTCTCCAAAGAGCAGTGGATCGGTTGCATCCTGAAGGCTACTTTGTGTCATCCTCCCTAGCCCCAAAAACTAGCGCCAATCAAAAGGGACCATTAGTTGAGGCACATGATTATCCAGTTCACGGACGGCTGCTCGACTTCGTGGTGCTGATGACATATGAATGGGGTTACCGAAAGGGGCCGCCGCAGGCAATCTCCCCCATTAATGAAATAAAACGTGTCCTTGACTATGCCGTAACGGTGATACCAACAAATAAAATCTTCATAGGATTTCAAATTTATGCACGGGACTGGCTTTTTCCCCATGAAGAGGGGCAGGAAGCAGAGACTTTCGACATGCAGGAAGCCATCAGGCGCGCCGTACAATATAATGCAGAAATAAAATATGACGAGACAGCCCAAACACCTTATTATAGGTACAAAGATGATCAGGGACGCTCACATGAAGTTTGGTTTGAGGATGCACGCAGTGCTAAAGCTAAATTCGACCTGGTGAAGATTTACAGGTCAAGGGGTCTCAGTTATTGGGTACTTGGTTATCCGTTCCCCCAGAATTGGGAACTGCTTGGGGATACATTTATTGTAAGGAAACTGTAGGGGGTTTTGTCACATAATTGATATAGTGATGGGCAGCTTTTTTTATAAAGCTGTCTATTTTAGTGATTTCGAAATGCTCTACAAGAATTACAGGGTTTTTTATAACAACGTTTAAAATCGAGGAACCTGAGTCGATAAAGGGACTTAATCGAGGACGCCATAAGGTGGTCCTTTTCACTTTAATGAGAACTCTTTAAAAAACAAGGGAATGGTTCTTCAAAAAAGGAAAAGGGCTCCTCATTGTGGAATTAGGAGACTAGAATATTACTTACCGGAGGAACATTTAATGGAATTAACCATCATTAATACGTTTACAGATCAACCTTTTAAAGGAAACCCTGCTGCAGTCTGCCTTCTTACCGGGGAAAGTGACAGCGAGTGGATGCAGAGAATAGCTAAAGAGATTAATATGCCTGTTACCGCTTTTATTCAACCTCATAATGGTGAATGGAAGCTGCGATGGTTCACACCTTTCATTGAAATCCCGATTTGTGGACATGGGACGCTGGCAAGCTCTTTCTTTTTATGGGATAAGGGATACGTGCCAAGGAATCAGCCGGTTGCCTATCAGACGAAAAGCGGGCTTCTCACTGCAAAATTCGTTGATGGAATGGCTCAGTTGGAATTTCCGTCATTAAGGGAGAAGGAGACCACTGCCCCTGATTTACTGATAAAAGCTTTAGGAGTTGTGCCTGCGTATGTTGGGCAAAACAAATGGGATCTTCTAGTCGAAGTTCAATCAGAGGAAATCGTAAGGAATTTAAAGCCGGATATAGACTCCGTTGCCCAATTGCCGGTTCGGGGCGTCATTGTAACGAGTCAATCGGATAGCAGTGAATATGATTTCGTTTCACGTTTCTTTTCCCCTGCCCAAGGCCTTGACGAAGATCAAGTAACGGGCTCGGCCCACTGCTGTCTGGGACCCTATTGGAATAGCAAGCTGGACAAAAGTATTTTTATAGCCCATCAGGCATCGGAAAGAGGAGGACTATTGAAGGTTGAAGTAACGGAAGACACAGTTAAACTTTCCGGGCATGCAGTCACAATATTCGAAGGGAACTTAACCATCTAGATAATAAAGGAAGGTTTCATCCCGAACCATAATTTTAAAAGAAGACTAGAATATCCTTAATGTTTTTTTACAGTACCCCATAATGGATTGAAGAAATTTGCGGCACTCCTGCTGGCTTGCCGAGACCCCGGAGACGCTTGCTTTGATGTGGTTTGGCAGCCAGTCGGCAGAAAAGGAGCGGTTTGCTGAAACAACTAAAAGTTTTTTTTGAAAAACTGCAGGCAATCTCGCTTTTCTCCGGGTTTGTTTACAGTCGGAGAGAGAGTTAAATCTCTCTCCTTTTTTATTTTAGGTTAATTTAGGTATAAAGACCAAGGGTGGTCGCGGAATGGTGTGGTGCTATTTTACCATTGAATCATTTTATTGATATATCATCTATCTTCTACTAGGTATTTTAGGGTGATTATAATGATAATATTCTGTTAATATTCGATGTTGTATTGTAAATTTGTTTTAAAATTGGATTATTTTGTTGTAATATAAGAGATACACGGATCTTTAGAGGAAAAAAGTAGGGTGGATTTGTGTATGGGTAAGTAAATTTGTCGGAATTCAATTTTTGGAAAAGCGTGTCAATTATATGGATAAGTTAGCAGAATGTTATTCCAGTATAGAACTAATGGGGGGGATTACGATAATGGGGAAAAAGAAAATCGTAAAAATTGCATCAGCTACCATCATGGCTGCGACAACGATCGTAGCAGTAGCGCCGGCACCATCGGATGCTGCCACTAGCCTGAATGGTAAAATCAAAACGGCCAAGGCCGCCATCAAGAAACCATTCGATACCTATTTCTACACTTCTAAACTCGCTTCAGTGTCCACGGTTGAAAAACAAATCAAGTCTGCAAAACAAGCAAAAAAAGACATCAACTCTACCATTAAAAAATCAATGTTAAGCAAAAAAGAAAAAGATGCCAAATACAAAGAAATCGAAGCTTATGATAAGTACATCACTCGTTCGGAAGGTTATGTAAAAGGATATAAAGCGGCTGAGAAAGCTAAAGCTGCTCATGGCAAATCGATTGGCGCCCTTACGGATTCAATACTTGCCAAGAAATCCATTGATATCAGGAATCAATACGAGGCACTGGATAAAGCCGTGAAAAAGGCAGATAAAGATATTAAAGATACGGTTTACGGAGCGAAAATCGAAAAGCTCCTATACGATAAATTCACTAAAGCGACCAAAACAGTTTTGAACGGTGACCTGAAAGTTCCATACTACTATGAAAAAGCTGCTTACTGGGTGAAGAAAGGTGATTTAAAGACCGCGGACAAGCGGATGCAAACCGTTTCTTCGCAATTGAAGAAGGTCAGCAAAACATCCAAGCTCGGAAAAGGCATACACGCCTATGTTAAAGAAGTGAAAGGTAAGTATGATGATGCGGTATATGCAGAAAAGAAAAAAGAAGTGGCAAAGCAGGTCAATGCCTATGTAGCTCTTGCCAATGGGGAACTTAATACGAAAGAACAGATAAACGCGGCTAAAAAGGCGAGAGCCGACATCCATTTAAATGGGATCAAGGAGTCGGACCGAAAGGTATTCGAAACGAAAATAGCATTGGCGGATAAGAAAGTCGCTGCTGCTGAAGAAGCGTTGAAAAATCCTCCGAAGGCGATCACGCTTTCCTTGATGCATACGAATGATACCCATGCCCACTTGGACAATGTGGCCAAAAGGGTGACAGCTGTTAAGGAAGTGCGTAAGAGTAAACCGCAAGCCCTTTTGGTTGATGCTGGTGACGTATTCTCGGGAACCCTCTATTTTAATGAATTCAAAGGGCAAGCGGATCTGCGCTTCATGAATTTAATGAAATATGATGTCATGACATTCGGGAATCATGAGTTTGATTTGGGTTCAAGCGCCGAAGGGCATCAAGCTTTGGCTGACTTCATTAAAGGGGCAAAGTTCCCGTTTGTCAGTTCGAATGTGGACTTCTCCAAAGATGATAAATTCAAGGGACTATTCTCGGATTTGATTTCAAGTAAGCCAGAGCAAGGAAAGATATACAATGGCATCGTAAAACAAGTGGATGGCCAGAAGGTAGGGTTCTTCGGGCTTACGACTGAAGAGACGAAAGATATTTCAAGTCCAGGAAGTATAGAATTTGAAAACTACCTTGAAGAAGCCGAAAAAGCGGTCAAGGCGTTCAAAGGCATGGGTGTTAATAAGATCGTTGCCGTATCCCATATCGGTTACGACGACAATGCAGCCTATGACAATGATTTAACATTGGCTGCCAAGGTCAAGGGCATCGACGTGATTGTGGGCGGACATAGCCATACGCAGTTAGACGCCCCCATTGTTGTCGACCAAGATGATAAAGGGAAAAAGAAAGAGCCAACTGTCATCGTTCAAGGGTATCAATATAGCGACTATTTAGGCACGATCGATGTGGAATTCGATAAGCAAGGCAAGATTGTCGGACAAGCAGGCAAGCTGATTAAGCTTTCTGAAAAACAGGATGATGTGGAAGCGGCAAAAGTGCTCGAAACATATTCCTCGAAGATTAAGGAACTGAAGGAAACGAAGACGGGTGCAACAGCTGTGAAGGCCTTGGAAACACCTCGTGATGCAGGAGATGCAACAAAGCCGAGCGTTCGAAAAAATGAAACGGAGCTGGGTAATTTAATTACGGATGGAATGCTCAGTAAAGCGAAGGAATTCAATAAGGATACGGTAATGGCATTCCAAAATGGCGGGGGCATCCGCGCCGGCATCGATCAAGGCGAGATCACTTTAGGGGAAATCCTCACCGTTTTACCGTTTGGGAATACGTTAGCGACGATGAAGCTTACGGGTGCAGAAATCAATGAAGCATTAGAGCATAGTGTAAGCCTGGCTCCTAAGGAAAATGGCGGCTTCCTGCATGTTTCGGGAATGAAATTCAGCTACGACAGTTCGAAGGAAGCAGGCAATCGTGTCACAAAGGTTGAAGTCCTGGGACAAGATGGAACATATTCCGAATTGGATGCAGCGAAGGAATACGTCGTGGCGACCAATGCTTTTACAGCCAAGGGCGGAGATGGTTTCACCGTTTTCAAGAAGGCTTATGAAGAAGGAAGAGTGACGGATATCGGCCTCGCCGATTGGGAGAATTTACGTGATTATGTCAGCGGGCTGAAAACTGTCGATCCGAGCATCGAAGGACGCATCAAGGATGTGGCCGGAAACTCTACAGACCCGACTGTGGTATTGGCTAAAGACTTTGGCGGAACGGCTGATGCGCCAAAAACACATGAGGGCAATGTAGTTGTGGATATCACGGATATTGCTTCATTGGAACATGCAGTGGTTAAAGGGAATCTTACATTAACGGGAACTCCTCCGGATGATTTTACTTTTTCACAGGTTACAGTGGAGGGTGATTTGGATTTATCGGGACTTAACGGTAAGACCATGAGCCTGAGCGGTGTCACGGTGAATGGCGAAACCATTCTGTAAGCGGTATTCAAATGATTGCTGAGCCTATGAAAAAAGTTGGAGGGGTTGAGATCTTGAAGAAGAACGGGATAAGCAAGCTTTTCTTTGCCATACTGATTGTACTGTCAACGGTTCTGCCAAATGCAGCCGCTGCAAATGCCGAAGGGACAATATCGGTGATGGAAGCGATTAATAATAACAGTGGAACGGCAACGGTGAAGGGATATATCGTCGGTACAGCTAAAAGCGGTACAAGCTATCAACAAACATCGCCTTTTACTGAAAGTACGAACATAGGCATTGCGGATAGTCCGGATGAAACGGATGTCAAGAAAATCATGCCTGTTCAGCTTCCAGCCGGAAATATCCGAACGGCCTTGAATTTGGTCGAACATCCGGAATTACTTAAAGCGCAGGTGACGATTACGGGGAAGCTCGAAAAGTACTTTTCAGTACCCGGCCTGAAATCCGCAACGGATTTCACGATCATCACCGATGGGGGAACAACACCTGAACAGCCTGATGTGAAGGTTCTGGACTCCATTGCCGAGGCGCGCACGAATACCGAAGATGTCGTGCAGGTCGATGGGGTGGTCACGACGGGACTTGGTTATTGGGGAGGAAAAGGTTTTTATATCCAAGATGAAACGGCAGGGCTATATGTTTATGGTTCTTCGTGGCCTGCGGAAGTAAAGCAAGGGGATAAGGTTAGATTAATCGGACAAGTATCCGCTTATAATAAGGAATTACAAATCCAACCAACCTCCCTTGAAGTCGTATCTTCTGATAATGAACTTCCTGTAATCCAAAAGATTGATGCCTCAGGGGTCAACGAGGATACACAAGGTGAGCTGGTCACCATCGATAAGGCGACCATTACAGAATTGGCGGCATCGGGCACCTACGGAACATTCGAATTCAAAGCGGAAGATACTGAAGGGAAATCCGTCATCGTTCGCCATGATAACCGGACCGGTTCGAGCTATGAAGATTTCGTGAAAAGCTTTAAAGCAGGGGATGTCATTTCCGTTACCGGAATCGGATCGAGGTTCAATGACACCTACCAGTTGAAGCCGCGTGGTATTGAAGATTATGAACTGGTGAACAAACCGGCCGTTTACACGGATATTTTCCCTGGTACGGTTAGTGAAAATACAAAGGTATCACTTGAATCTGGTTGGGAAGGAGCGAAAATCCATTATACGCTGGATGGATCTGCACCAACGTCTTCAAGTGCTGTGTACACAGAACCTATCATTTTAACGAAAGATACGGTCATCAAGGCAATCGCTGTCAACGACAAGACATCGGAAGTTTTCACATTTGCCTATACCGTTAACAAAACCACTGAAGTGAAGATTCGTGACATTCAGGGGATGAATCATTTTTCATCTTATGAAACTCAACTCGTCTCAGGTGTGGAAGGTGTCGTCACTTATGTAAAAGATGCGAATAACTTTTACATGCAAGATCCCAACCCGGATAAGGACTTAACGACTTCCGAGGGAATCCTTGTGTACAACAAAGCACATGGCCTAAAAGCGGGAGATCATATCAAAGTCGCAGGTAAAGTCGCCGAATGGTATATCGAAGGATACGCTGAAATGAAAACGACAGATCTGCCAACGACTGAATTGACGAATACGACGATTGAAAAGCTTGGCACTGCATCGATTCCAGAACCGATCGTCATCGGAAAAGATGTCATTCCGCCGTCTGGGAACATCGATGATGATAGGTTGACAGATTTTAATCCAGGTGAAGACGGCATTGATTTCTACGAAAGTCTGGAAGGAATGCTTGTGCAGGTATATAACCCGAAAGTGGTTGCTCCTCAAGACTATGGTGAATTGGTCGTGATTCCAGGGAATATGGAAACGACGACTGCAGTCGGCGGGGTCAAAATAACGGAAACGGATTTCAATCCTGAAAGAATTACCCTGGATATAAATGATGAATCATTTGCAGCGAAAACGGGTGATTTCTTTGAAAGCTCGGTTACCGGTGTAATTAGCTATGGATATAGCAACTATAAGGTAGTGACGGATAAAGCTCAGCTGCCGGCGTTAAAGGATGGCGGTACGGCTCGGGAAGTGACATCTTTAGAGAAGGATGCTGATAAGCTATCGATCGCTTCCTATAATATAGAAAATTTCTCCACTCAAACCGCTAATTCGAAAGTTGAAACGATTGCAACATCCATCATTACCAATCTTAAACACCCCGATATCATCGGGGTAACGGAAATGCAGGATAACGATGGAGAAACAGATAGCGGGACAACGGATTCTGCTCAAAGCGCCAAGAAGTTAACCGACAAAATAAAAGAGCTGGGCGGACCGCAATATCAATACATCGATATCGCTCCAGAAGATAAACTTGATGGCGGTGCACCTGGCGGGAATATCCGTGTAGGCTTTTTATATAATGTCGACCGTGTCAAATTGACTGAAGGAACGAAAGGGACGGCAACACAGTCCGTGGCTTTCAAAGATGGAAAACTTACCTTGAACCCTGGACGAATCGAGCCTGCCGATCCCGCCTTCAAATCAAGCAGGAAGCCTTTAGCGGCTCAATTCGAATTTAAAGGCGAAAGCGTAGTGGTGGTGGCCAATCATTTCAATTCGAAGGGCGGCGATCAGCCGTTATTTGGAAAAAACCAGCCACCGGTCCTTTCAAGTGAAACGCAAAGGCTTCAAATTGCCTCGATCGTCAATCGGTTTGTCAGTGATATCAAGTCACAGGATGCCAAAGCGAATATCGTCTTGCTTGGAGACTTTAATGACTTTGAATTTTCGGCTCCGCTTAAAACATTGAAGGGCAAAGATTTAACAAATATGATCGAGAAAGTCCCTTTTGAAAAACGTTATTCTTACACATATCAAGGGAATTCACAAGTACTGGACCATATCCTGGTATCGAATAATATGGCCGCGGCCACAAAAGTCGATATTGTCCATATTAATTCATCCTTCATGGAAGTTCACGGAAGGGCTAGCGATCATGACCCTGTACTGATTTCAACCACTTTATCTGAATCAGGCGGAGTTGAAACCCCTGCTCCAGAAAAAACGTATAATCTGACAAACGTTAAAACAAAAAAACTTACGATTGCTTCACCTAGTGCTTTGATCGATCTTGACGAAACATCCAGCATCGAAGAAGGTATCTGGTTAAAAGGTTCATATGCTGTACTCAAAGGCCTTGGGCTGAAGAATGCTGCTGTGACGATAAAACCGGATAAGGATGGCGCAATCATTGATTTTAGCGGCATGGCGGTGAAGGAAGTCATCATTGATAATGCCAATGTAAAAGAAATCAGGGGCGCTGAAAATGTTCAGAAATGGTCGGTAACAGAAGGTGTCGACACATCGAATATCAAATTTGTCGATTCCAAGGGGGAAGCAATTGCTTCCCCTTTCGACCCTAAAGAAAATCATGCGCCCGTCTTAACGAAAACACTGGAAAACCTTGAAGTGAAAGCCGGTTCAAAGGTAACCATCGATTTAAGTGAGCACTTCTCAGATCCTGATGGGGATAAGCTGACCTTTTCATCCACTATCGGTACAGTCACTGGCCAGACATTAACGCTTCCTGCAAATGAAGCTGGAACATACCTTGTCGCAGTCAAGGCCGAGGACCAGCAATCGGAAGCGGTTGCCCGTTTCACGTTGACCGTATTGAATGATAAGCCGCTTGAAGCTTATTATGAAACGGCGGCAGGCAAAACGGGAACGGAATTGAAATCGGTTCTGCACTCGATAATCAAGGGCCATACGATGTTATCTTATGATCAAGTGTGGAATGCCCTTAAAGAAACGGATGAAGATCCGGTGAACAAACAGAATGTCATCTTGCTTTACTCTGGAAAATCGATCTCGGAGGACGCGAATGGGGGCAATACCGGACAATGGAACCGCGAACATGTTTGGGCAAAGTCCCACGGTGATTTTGGGACAAGCAAAGGTCCCGGGACAGACCTTCATCATCTCCGTCCCGCTGATGTGACAGTCAATGGAAAACGGGGCCACCTTGATTTCGACGAGGGGGGGCAAACATATAGTGGATGTGAATGTAAGTTTGATTCAGATTCATGGGAGCCGCCAGACCATGTTAAAGGCGATATAGCACGGATGCTATTTTACATGGCCGTCCGATATGAAGGAAACGGCGAGTTGGATCTTGAATTATCCGATACAGTCAATACGTATCCGAAGCCGCTTCATGGAAAACTATCGACACTTTTGAAATGGAATGAGCTCGATCCAGTCGACGATTTCGAGAGCCATCGCAATGATGTCATTCAGGGCTGGCAAAATAACCGCAATCCATTCATCGACCATCCAGAATGGGCATCCGAAATTTGGGGTGCCGCTGAATCCAAAGATGAAAAAAAGGCGAGTTAAATCGGAGATCGAAGGGAAAGCAGACTGATGGCTGCTTTCGGATAGTAGACAAACTTGATGAAAATCGAGTTTGTCTATTTTTATGGCTTATACAAGTTGAACGTTGATTTCCACTCCAGGCACTCGCTTTCCGCGGGCGGTCCGGGAAGCCTCCTCGGCGCCTTGCGCCTGCGGGGTCTCCCCTGGCCACGTTTCCCCGCAGGAGTCTCGTACCTTACGCTCCAATCAACTTTGTTTTACTTTTTAGAAAGAAATCAATTTGTCTCCAAACTCGATAAAACTTGATTTTTCCTACAGTATTTTTGAGTGTTATAGATTTGAAACGTTGATTTCCACTCCAGGCACTCGCTTTCCGCGGGCGGTCCGGGAAGCCTCCTCGGCGCCTTGCGCCTGCGGGGTCTCCCCTGGCCACGTTTCCCCGCAGGAGTCTCGTACCTTACGCTCCAATCAACTTTGTTTTACCTTTTAGAAAGAAACCAATTTGTCTACAAACTCGATAAAACTTGATTTTTCCTACAGTACTTTTGAGTGTTTATAGAATTGAAACGTTGATTTCCACTCTAGAAAATGGTTTTGCTTAACAAAAAAAGTCGTGACTATGCATATGCTCACGACTTTTTTGTATTAATGTTGAAGTATTTAACTGTAAGACATAGCTTTCTTGATGTAGTTGGAAAGTTGTTCATCTAACCTGAATCTTTCTTGTATTTCAGGATTTTCTATATAATAACGTTCAGCTGCTTTGGATATCTCGGGATTCCTGATGGTCAACTTGTCGAGTAATTCATTCCATTGTTTTGCCAATTGTTTAACGTTCAGGTTTTCAGGCGGTATGCCCTTTTCATATTCCCCACGTATCTTTGAGGTGATTTCAATCCATTCACTTACATGCTGCTTTCTTTTCTCTAATCCGACCTGTTTTAGTTGTTTGAACAGCTTTTCCTGTTGTTCTTGGGTAAAATAGTTATCTTTACTCAAATTAATCACCTCGATTAAATTTATAAATTGTTCTGCCTTTACTTCTTGTTGACTGTTAAGCAATTCATATATCCTTTCCAAACGACTGCACAATTGTTCTTGTATCTGGATGGTCTTTTTTACACTTTCTAGCTGCACTTTTATTAATTCGACAGGATTTAAATTTGGATTTTCCATCATTTCTTTAATCTCATCCAAAGCAAAACCTAACTGCTTAAGTGAAATAATTTGTTGCAGCTTAGTAATATCTATTTCAGTATAGATCCTATGTCCCTTATGAGATGATTGCGAAGGTGAAAATAGACCAATTTTGTCATAATGGTGGAGCATCCGTACCGTAAGTCCGGTTTGCTTAGCTAATTCCCCAACTTTCCAAGTTTTTTTATTCAGAATCAACCCCTCATTTCGTACGAATTTTTTTCTTTTTGCCGGCAACATTACTATACAACCTCACATAGTGTTAGGTTCAAGTACCTCATTAAAACTTTTTTGTTTTTTTGTTTGTCCGATTTGGACGTTAATTTCGGATCCAGCCACTGGCGGTCCGCTACCCACCCGGCTTATGCCTGCGGGGTCTTTCTAGACCCGCTTTTTCCGCGGGAGTCTCGAACACCCGCTCCGATCAGCTTTGTTATAAAATTCAGATGCAAACCAAGTGGCCACAAGGCTGCCTTTTTATGCTTTAAAAATTTAGTGGTTGAAAGTTAATTATCTTAAAATACTGAAAAATCAAATATCATTTCCGGGTTAAATAATAAAAAATTTTGGTAGGTATGTTATGTAATATATGTTAATATGGGATATGCAATGAAAGGGTTTTCATTGCAGAAATGATAAAAATATTTTAATATAGTAATAATGCCGCTTTTTGATCTTCATTTACTTTAAAAGACGGTTAAAAAATTTATTGCCAGAAATGGGGCATTACACGATGAAATACAGATCTGCATTCGATATAATCGGTCCCGTCATGATTGGACCTTCAAGTTCACATACAGCAGGAGCTGCCAGAATTGGCAGAGTAGCAAGGACATTATTCGGAAAGCAACCGAAGAAAGCGATTATTTCTTTATATGGTTCTTTTGCAAAAACATACAGGGGACACGGTACGGATGTTGCTGTCGTAGGCGGGATCTTGGATTTCGATACGGATGATGAACGAATCCCTGCCTCTTTAACGATAGCGGAAGAAGCCGGTATGGACGTTTCCTTTACAATCGAGGATACGGTGATGGATCATCCTAATACAGTCAAAATCAGATTGTTCGACGAGGATAAGGAATTGGAACTTGTCGGGATCTCGATTGGCGGCGGAACGATAGAAATAACGGAGCTGAATACATTCAAGCTCAAATTGTCAGGGGAAAACCCAGCCATTTTAGTCGTGCATAACGATGTGTTTGGAATCATATCTTCCGTTTCGACCGTATTGGCGAATCATGAAATTAACATTGGTCATATGGAAGTTTCACGAAAAGAAAAAGGTCAAATGGCCCTCATGGTGATTGAAGTCGATCAGAAAATCCAGAGCGATGTCATGAAGGAAATTGAAGGATTGGAAAACGTGTCGCAAGTCATAAGGATGGTTGAATGATCATCATTAAAAGTGCTGGCATAGATATGGAGGTAAAAACATGTTCCGAAATGTAGCAGAGTTGGTTGAACTTGCTGAAAGTAAAAATGTGAAAATCGCGGAAATCATGATTTTACAAGAAATGGAGTTCTCAGGCCTGTCGAGAGAACAGATCATCGAAAAGATGGACAGGAATTTGACAGTGATGGAACAAGCGGTGGAAAGAGGTCTGAAAGGTGTGCAATCCGTGACAGGCCTAACGGGCGGAGATGCCGTTCTTTTGCAAAATTATATCAAGTCGGGCAAGGCACTGGCAGGTAATTTATTATTGGATGCCGTCAGTAAAGCTGTTGCGACGAACGAAGTGAATGCAGCAATGGGAATGATCTGTGCCACTCCGACTGCAGGTTCTGCGGGAGTTGTGCCTGGTACATTATTTGCCGTGAAAGAAAAATTAAACCCGACCCGGGCAGAGATGATTGAATTTCTTTTCACTTCCGCTGCCTTCGGATTCGTGGTTGCAAACAACGCTTCCATTTCTGGAGCGGCTGGTGGCTGCCAAGCAGAAGTGGGCTCGGCAAGTGGAATGGCCGCGGCTGCGATAGTAGAACTGGCCGGCGGTACGCCAAGCCAAGCTGCAGAAGCGATGGCGATCACATTGAAAAATATGCTTGGACTGGTTTGTGATCCAGTGGCTGGATTGGTCGAAGTTCCTTGCGTGAAACGTAACGCAATGGGTGCCTCCAACGCAATAACGGCAGCTGATATGGCGCTTGCAGGCATTACGAGCCGCATTCCATGTGACGAAGTGATCGATGCCATGTATAAAATAGGATTGACCATGCCGGTTGCACTTCGCGAAACGGCAGAGGGCGGCCTGGCTGCGACTCCTACTGGGCGTAGATTGGCAAAGGAAATTTTCGGTTCATATAAATAAACATTCAATCCCATTAACAAGAGGTTTGTTAATGGGATTTTTATTTTGTCTTAAAAAGAAATGAGGCTATTTTTGTGAATGAAAAAAGGAAATTAGAGGAAGACCGAGGGATTTGGCGTTTTTGGACACGGAGATGGAATCAGTCGTTGAAAAAACTGAATTATCAGTGAATATGGAACCATAGCAACTTTGTGAGTTATCCCTTTCAATGATAAGATGAGTACGAAATTCACAATGGGAAGGATTGATTCTTCATTAATTTTCTCGAACTAACGTACACGTCGGCAATGGAAAAAGCGATGTTTCAGGCTCATGGAATCGGCTATGCACAATATGCTCAAAAACTGGAGCAACGCATGATGGTTGAACAGGAACGGGAACAGGATTATCTACAGGGCAGGCGTATATCGGAGGAGATGAGAGCCAATCTTTTTTTGGGGAGCTAATTTTGATCTGCGATATCGATAACATAAACGAAGACAAAAGGAGCAATCGAAAAGATTGCTCTTTTTGTCCGGCCATAAAGGGTATTTTTCCATTAAAAAGAAGGAAACAACACTTTTAAAGAGAATGTACGTTCATGAAGAGGAGGATGATCTTGTTGGAGAGAAGAGCATTGCTTGTATCCGCAATACCGGGATATGAAAAGGAAATTGGGCGGTGGCTATGGTGTTTAGAAGATGTTCGCCGTACACTTATATCGGAATTGTCTGGAATCAGCCAAAATATACTCGATTCGAAAATCGATGAAAGGCAAACGATTGGCTCGATGTTATATCACATCGCGCTGATAGAGGCAGATTGGTTATACGAAGAGGTCCTTGTTACTGAATGGGATTCGGAAATATCCGCTTTGTTTCCAGTAGGGTGCCGTGCTGAAGATGGCTCCCTAAATCATATTGAAGGACAAACATTGGACGAACATTTCTACCGACTCAATAAGGTGCGTGAGGCATTTCTTTCCAACTTTCGCACGATGGACCTGACGGATTGGCGTAAACCGAGGATACTTGAAAAATATGACGTCACACCTGAATGGGTCGTTTACCATTTGATTGAACATGAATCACATCATCGAGGTCAGATTTTCCAATTGCTGAAGAAATTACGGAATGAATGTGAAATTAAAGAAATGTGATGTTTTTATCCCTACTATCAACATGGTCTCACCCCGAACCATGATTTTAAAACAGGACTAGATTATCCTTAGTGTTTTTAACCGTTATCCACAGGAATGTTTAATAAATAAAGAACCCGAAGACAAACTTGCCTTTCTTTCATTCTGGAGCTGCCTTTATGGCAGCTTTTTGTATGTTGAGTTACGGGTGTTTGGATATTTATGGTGTATTACCCATAATGAGTAACGGTTTATGGTATATTGGTTAATGTCAATACGTCAACATGGTCCGGTGTGCTTAGATGTGTGCTTGCGTTGTTATTTAAATTAAAGAATAGATCCAAGCCTTCACGGATGAAAGCAGTGAGGTTTCCAATCTTTATAAGGTTTTAGCGGTCAGTGCTAAAAAAGACGGTGACGCCATCGTAAATTGAAATTATGAAAACAAGACTTGGTTATGGTTTATGGGATGAAACCAACTGAGATGTTTTTTAATAAAAAAACTGTAGGCAAACTCGCTTATATCTTCGAGTTCGTCTACAGTTTATATGTCTGGACTTTTATATCATTTAATCTATTTGGTGATTATGACCGAATTTCGACTTTAAGACGCTGCTTGCATACCCAATGAATCCTCCAACAATGGCAGGGACGATCCACCCAAGCCCAGCTTCATACATAGGAAGTATTGCAGTGAAGAAATCATTGATGAATGTAATGTGTACACCTGCTCCATTTAATCCATCAAATAGACTGACGATGAATGTTAAAAGTAAGCTGCCTTGATAAACTTCAGGTCTTCCCTTAAATAAGGAATGAAGAAATGTTAGGAAGATCAAAACAATGGCTAATGGATAAATGGCTGTCATAACCGGTACTGAAATGGCAATTAACTCAGTTAGTCCGATATTGGCAATGATTGCACTGAAAATGGATAAACTTATGGCAATCGTTTTGTAAGGCAGACTTGGAAATAGTTTATGGAAGTACGTCGAGCAAGAGGTAATGAGTCCTACGCTCGTCGTTATACAAGCTACGGTGATCATTAATCCCAATAATATTCCACCATATGATCCAAAGTAGTAATCCGAGACTTTCGCCAAGATAATGCCTCCATTATCCAAGCGTCCAAGTTCCCCAACGCTTGAAGCACCCATATAAGAGAGAGCTGTATAAATGGTAGCAAGGATAACGGCCGCAATGGCAGTCGCTTTTCCACAAACGATCATGATTTGTTTTTTTGTTTTGGCACCTTTTTCTTTGATGGCATTAATGATGATGATGCCAAAAACAAAAGATGCAAGAGTATCCATGGTTAAATATCCTTCTCTGAACCCATTGAAAAATGGTTGAACCATATAGTGCTCGGCAGGTGCTTCAAAATCTCCAATTGGATTAACGAAAGCGACTACCACCAGGATTCCAATGAACGTCAACTTGATGGGTGTCAAAACTTTCCCCACAATTTCGACAATTTTCGCAGGATTGAGCGAAAGAAGGCATGAAATTGTAAAAAAGATGATGGTGAAAATGAGTAAAGGCAATGGACCTGGATCTTCAGGCAAAAAAGGTTTTACACCGATCTCAAAAGAAACGTTTCCTGTTCTAGGCATGGCGAATAATGGACCAATGGCTAAATAAAGAACGGTTGTGAATACAATACCAAAGACTGGATGGACACGGCTCGCTAATGATTGTAAGTCATCTTTTCCAGAAAAACCGAGTGCCAGCACACCAAGTAAAGGTAATCCCACTCCTGTGACCAAAAACCCTGCATTAGCCGACCAGATATTCATACCTGCCGATTGACCAAGCATTGGCGGGAAAATTAAATTCCCTGCACCGAAGAAAAGGGCAAATAACATGAACCCAATCACTACTATAAATGAAGATGGAACCTTATTAGACAAAATAAACCCTCCAAAATTTGCTATTTTAGAAAATTATTAAATTTTCTAAAAATTATATAAACAGTAATACTAAGACCGTACAGTATTATAACTAAATTAAATTGATATTTCAATATATTTTTTGTTTTTTATTATTTACTTTGATGACCAGTGATCCGCCCTTATCTTATTTTGAACATCTAAAGGCTGCTCATACTCATGAAATTTGAAATATAAAGGAAATGAGGATGCGGAAAAAAACTGCTTTGCGTCGCGAACCAGTTAGAGCTCACGTGACGGTTTGGATGCGGTATTAATTGTGGAAAAATAAGGAGGTGTTTAGAATGGTTGAAAAAATACTGGGATTGTTCTTTGAAAAACGGAAACAAAGCAAAAAGGATGTTTTATTACTAATTTTCTTATTCGCACTTTCTATATTAAATATGGTTAAATATATCACGGATATGGACTTATCTTGGTTAGCTGGCATTGTATCTATTGCAATCATTGCTCTTGCGGCATCGATATACTTTGAAGGAAAAAGAAGCAGGGAAAATGATAGATAATACTTCGGTTTTTGTTTGTGCGGGCGTTAGGCTAATTGTATTGTTTAATCAATAAAATAAAATGACGTTAAAATACAATTATTCCTTTTAGTAGGGACTGATACTTCAATAAGGAAGCTGCTTGGGCAGCGCTTTAGTTTGTAGACAAAAGGGGTTTATCTATATCCAAAACAAAGTTGATTGGAGCGGGTGTGCGAGACTTCTGCGGGAAAAACGCGTCGAGGAGACTCCTGGACCGCCCGCGGAAAGCGAGTGCCTGAAGTGAAAATCGACATTCGAGGTTTTATAAATCCAAATAAAAACTGAGGAAAACTTAATTTTCAAAGGGTTTGTCTGCATTTGGGCTGCTTATGCAGCTCTTTTTTCATGGAGCGATACTCCTTAAATTATTAGAAATTGAATCGGAGCTCTAAGGTATCCTATCAACAGGGGTAAAAAAAATTACTTGTACTCAAAAGGGTTTGTATAGTCTTCTTCTGTCAATAATGGTTATGGAATCAGAACTACTGCGTTTTGTCTATAACTTACCGTTTTTTCGTGAAAGGAACTTAAGAAAATGCTCGAGAAGGGTAAAATTGGAAGCCGTCAACTGATGATATTGGTGATTCTATATACGCTTGGAGATTCTATTTTAGTCATTCCCTCCGTTGTCGCTTCCAAAGCTGAACAAGATGCTTGGATTTCGGGCATGATAAGCGTGGCAATAGCACCGTTATTGATTGTTTTGATATATGAGGCCTTAAGGAAATGCTATCCTGATTTAACATTAGTGGAATACAGCCAAAAAATTCTGGGGAAGTGGCTGGGAATGGCAATTTCTCTTCTGTTTATAAGCTACTTCTTTATAACTACAGCGACTTATCTGAGTGAAATTGGTGATTTTATGATAAGTCATATTATGCCTGATACTCCAATTCAAGTGATCATGATTCTTTTTATGAGTGTCGTCCTCTTGGCCGCGCGTCTTGGTTTGGAACCTTTGGCCCGAAGCGCGGAAATATTTTTCCCCTATGTTTTATTACTTATATCAACCTTGATAATTCTTCTGCTTCCCGAGATTAAATTTCAAAACCTGCAACCCGTATGGGAGGGGGGAGTGAAACAGGTTATAAGGGGTTCTATACCTTTTATTGTTTTTCCGTTTATTGAACCGGTTGCGATTCTAATGATCCTCCCGTTCGTAAGTCAAAAAGACAGAATAAGAAAAAGCCTTTTTGTCGGTCAATTGTTGGCTGGAAGCGTTTTGATCATTATAACCATGTTAGCCATTCTTGTACTTGGTTCCGAGTCAACAATAAGACAAAATTATCCAATTTATATGTTGGCAAAGAAAATAAATATCGCTGATTTCCTGACGCGGCTGGAAGCAATAATAGCCATAATATGGTTCATCACAATTTTTATTAGATTTAGTTTGTTTTTTTATGTGACCGTTTTAGGTACGGCACAAACGTTAAAATTGCAAGATTATCGCCCTCTGGTTTTTCCGTTTGGTATCCTCTTGATTGCCTTTACTCTGATGATGTCACCGAGTATTGTCCATTATAATAAATTCATTACAGAAATCTGGCCGTTTTATGCCATGACATTCGGGTTTCTGCTGCCATTGATATTACTAATAATCGCCAAAGTTCAGAAAAGTGCTCGACGTAACTAAGGCAGGTTCTATCTGTTAAGAAATCAGTGTAAAATTCCATTGGAAGCACAGGTGTCCTTTTTTACTTTTTCTCAGTTTATAGAACTCTTCGACCGTCGATTTCCACTCCAGGCACTTGCTTTCCGCGGGCGGTCCGGGAGCCTCCTCGGCGCTTTAGCGCCTGTGGGGTCTCCCCTCGACTCGCTATTCCCGCAGGAGTCTCGCACCTTTCGTTCCAATCAACTTTGTTTAAGGTTTGTTAATCTCGACCGTCGATTTCCACTCCAGGCACTCGCTTTCCGCGGGCGGTCCGGGAGCCTCCTCGGCGCTTTAGCGCCTGCGGGGTCTCCCCTCGACTCGCTTTTCCCGCAGGAGTCTCGTACCTTCCGTTCCAATCAATTTTGTTTAAGGTTTGTCAATCTCGACCGTTGAATTCCACCCCAGGCACTCGCTTTCCGCGGGCGGTCGGAAAGGGAGCGTATTTCTGAAATCACTGGAACGTTTTTTAGTATCATGAAATAAATAAATCGACTATAAAAAATAGTTTGACTTTTTTTACAACTATGTTTATATTTGGTTTAATACTAACTACCGTTAGTTAATGCAATTCAAAAAGGTAGGTGTTAGACATAAAAAGTAATTCAATGAATCATGGTTTGTAAGCGATTACACTATGTGTTTGTAAATCATATCAGAAGACTTTTAAGACCAGGAGATGATTATTATGAAATATCCACTTACACCAGATGTAAAGCCAGAGTTTTGTACAACAGGAACTTTTATGCGTTTACCTTCTCAAAAGCATGATGCAAAGCTGGCAATTGTAGGTATGCCTTTTGATACAGCAGCTTCTTTTCGGGTAGGAGCCAGGTTTGCTCCTCAAGCCATTCGTCAATCATCCATGACCCTGTTTCCCTATCACCCGATTCATAATGTATATCCTTTTGAACAAATGAACGCCATTGATATTGGCGATATCCCTGTTATTCCCCATAATATTCATCGAAGCTATGAGCTAATGAAGGAATCCATTCATGACTTGATGTCCAAAGGGATCATACCGATTGGATTAGGGGGAGACCATTCTGTTACTTTAGCTAGTTTACGAGCTGCGGCAAAGGTATATGGACCAATAGCCATGATTCATTTTGATTCCCATACAGATACCTGGGATACATATTATGAGGAAAAATATTGGCATGGATCTCCTTTCATTCGTGCCCACGAAGAAGGTTTACTGCAGGAAGATAAAGTGTTTCAAATAGGCATCCGCGGCACGCTAAACCACTCTGGGGATTTACAGGCAAGCCTCGATTTAGGTTATCGCCTGATTACAACTGGTGAACTTTCCAATCGTGGATTTGAAGATGTTTTGAAAGAGATTAGAAAAACGATTGGTAATACCCCTTGTTTCTTGACATTTGATATAGATTTCGTTGATCCTTCTTTTGCCCCAGGAACAGGAACACCTGAAATAGGTGGTTTTAGCAGCTATGATACATTAAAAATGATACGTTCCCTAACTGAATTTAACTTTATAGGATATGACGTGGTTGAAGTGCTGCCTTCATATGATCCAAGTCAAATCACTTCACTTTTAGCGGCAACCCTTGTACATGAATTTGCCAGCCTGGCAGCATTAGGTGCGAAAGAAGATATTAAAATCACTTTAACTTAAAAATGGCCCATTTATTTAATAAAGGAGGCAGCTCTTTGCGATGAAAGAATTACCCGAGCTTAAGCGTTCACTGAATACAAGATATGTAATTGTATTTGGACTTTCCTTTATGGCGCCTGTGACAGTCTTTAGCACATATGGCATCGCTATTGATCGTACCCATGGAATGATTCCGACAGCATACATAATCGCGTTAATTGTCATGCTATTCACTTCATATAGTTACGCAAAAATGGTTCAGGTATATCCCACTACCGGGTCAGCTTATACCTTTGTGCAGAAAGGAATTAATTCACACCTTGGTTTTCTGGTAGGATGGGTGATTTTATTGGATTATCTTTTCAGTCCTATGATCAGCGCTTTACTGTTTGGAATTATGGTGAATGCTTACCTCCCTGGTATTCCTATCGTTGCCGTCATCATTTCTTTCATCATTGCTGTGACAACGATTAATATTTTTGGGATTAAGGTCGCGGCAAATGTGAATACCTTTTTGGTGATATTTCAATTTCTTTTTATCATGATCTTCAGCCTGCTTTGCATAAAAGGACTTTTAGCAGGAAAAGGCACCGGAGAGTTGTTTTCTAAAGACCCTTTTTTTAGCCCGGACGTGAATATGAATAATCTGCTTTCTATTGTACCTTTATTATGTTTTAGTTTTCTTGGGTTTGATGCGGTTACTACACTTGCAGAAGAGACCAAAAATCCGAAAAAAACACTTCCTAAAGCTATTTATGCTACGACATTGATTGGAGGTTTATTATTTGTTGCAGCTACCTATTTTGCACAATCGATTTTCCCGAATTTCAATGCTTTTAAGAACCCTGATACAGCTATAGTCGATATCATGATTTATACCGGGGGTAATTTTCTGAATAGTTTGTTCGTTTCTGTCGTAGTGACATCCGCTACTGCTTCTGCGATAGCTTCAGGAGGCAGCGGAGCCCGGATTTTGTACGCAATGGGGAGAGATAATGTTCTGCCTAAGCGGATTTTCGGATATGTTTCTCCAAAATTTCAAACGCCCATATTCAATATCTTGCTCATTGCTTGTATTGCAATGAGCGCCGTATTTTTGGATATTGCAACGGCCACTTCTTTCATTAATTTTGGAGCACTGTTTGCTTTTACCTTCGTTAATCTTGCTGTGCTTTTCCATTATTTTGTGAGACAGAAGCAGAGAGCTCCTAAAAGTATCATTTTATATGTTCTTCTTCCCTTAATAGGCACCGGCATAACTATATGGTTTATGACAAAGTTGGATATCCATTCATTAGCATTAGGAATCACTTGGATGACAGTAGGTTTCATTTACTTATTGTACCTAACAAAAATGTTTAAGGAACGTCCTCCTGAACTGAATTTTGCAGAGCAAAAAGAAGAATTCGATGTAAAACTAGTGCAATGATCAGTTACTGTTTGATTATTTCGAATGAAAAGAGGTAAACTCCATGACTATTAAAAAAGCGGATATTGTCCTTTCCAGTGATGCTATTTTCACAAGGCTTACACATGAGCCAATGTCTGGGGCAATAGCTATCTTAGGTGACAAAATTCTGAGTGTAGGATCAAAAGCAGAGATTGAACCTTTTATAGGAAGCGGGACAAAAGTGTTTAACTATGGAAATCAATTGATTATGCCTGGATTTCATGATTTTCATCTCCACATTATGTTCAGTGCACTAAGTTTAACTAGTATTAATTTATTTGAAGCCAGGTCAGCTCAAGAAGTGGCTGAAAAAGTACTGGAATTTTCTAAAGAATGTCCTGGGGAAGAATGGATTATTGGCATGCAATGGGACGCAGGTTATTGGCATGAAAAACAAGAGCCCCATTATAGAATTCTTGACGCTGTCATTCCAGATCGTCCTGTCGTTCTTTTTCATGCTGAAGGTCATTATACATGGGTGAACAGTAAGGCCATGGAATTAGCAGGAGTTACTGAGGAAATACGTGATCCGGATTTTGGTCGCTATGAAAGAGATAAGAATGGTTTACTTACTGGAATTTTATATGAAGAAGCCCAGCAAATCGTTTTAAAAGAGGCATTACGGTTAACACAAAATAAAAAAGAAACGATATTAAAAGAGTTTTTACGATTGTTATCGCAATATGGAGTTACTTCCGTGAACGATTTGTTTGCGCCAATAGATGACTTCCTTCAAGACTATGACCTTTTTGATAAATTGGATAAGCAAGGAGAATTAACGACTAGATTTCATATCACTCCTGAATTGGATGGCAATTTGGACAAAGCTCAAATACTGAGAAATAAATATGAATCAAAGAAACTACAATTCTCAGGATTAAAACAATTCGTTGATGGAACAGTAACGGGTCATACCGCTTACTTCCTGAAACCTTATTCCGATCAATTGGATATTTGCGGTCATCCAGCTCTAGATCCAGAAGTATTGATAGATCGAGTTGTTAAAGCGGATGAACTCGGATTTAGAATCAGGTTTCACGCTATTGGAGATGCGGCAATTCGTTTAGCTTTAGACGCTTTTGAAGAAGCTGTACGCAAGAATGGAATAAGAGACTCAAGGCATACGGTCGAGCATATTGAAGTAATCGATTCGGATGACATTGAACGTTTTTCAAAACTGGGGGTCATTGCCTCGATGCAACCTGATCACATGGCAGCTTCATCAAGAGAGGTATATTCTTCAATAATAGGTCCTCAAAGGGAAAAAAATGTTTTCCTGACGAAGTCGCTATTAAATACAGGTGCATCTTTAGCTTTAGGAACAGACTTTCCGGTTTCCATCTCATTAAATCCAATGCGGCAAATATATACTGCGATTACTAGAGTGGATAGTAGCGGAGATCCACAAAACACATGGCATCCTGAACAAAAACTCACTTTGGCAGAGGCATTGCAAGCATATACATATGGCTCGGCCTATGGATGTTTCAGGGAGCATGAGCTAGGTACAATAGAAGAGGGGAAACTTGCCGACCTTGTGGTTTTAGATAGAAATCTTTTTGATATTCCAGAAAGTGAAGTGCTCAAAACTAAAGTGGAACTAACAATAAACGATGGGAAAGTTGTGTATAAAAGCGAAGAAACTTCTTTATCAAGCATATTCTAATTCTTATCTTTTAAAGAAAGAACCATGTTCCAAGGTGTTAAATATTTAGTTTAAAAAAGGAAATGAGTTTATAATGAAATTAACTGACGTTGGATAGTTTGGAGGCTCATTATGACAAAAAATGAAATAAAAAACATTTCCTTATCACTTTTTACCAAGTACGGATACGAGGGAACGGCTTTATCGGAAATTGCCAAGAGGGTAGGTATACAAAAACCCTCAATCTATAACCATTTCAAAAATAAGGATGACCTTTTCTTGTGTCTGTTTGAAGAAATCCTGGAAGAGCATATACACCAGGTCGAACAATTTGTCGAAGAGATAAATACACTCTCTTCTGAAGAAAAGCTAAAGCACATCCTTCTAGATACTTGTAACTATTATAAAAACCATGAAGATAAAGCAACATTTTTAAAGAGGGCAATGATTTTCCCGCCGGAGCATTTGAAGCACATCTTAAATGAAAGTTTCCTTAGATCTGAAGAATCATTTTCCGCTATCTTACATGATATCTTTGTCGAAGGAATCGACAAAAAAGAAATACGCCAAGGGAAAATCGAGAACCTAATCATGTCCTATTTCTGTTTGATTGATGGGATATTCATGGAATTTTCTTATTATGGCAAAGAGAATATGGAACCTAGAATTCAAAATATATGGGAAAACTTTTGGTATGGACTGAGTGGATGATACGTTCATCAGTTCATGCCCTAAAAACGTACAATAATTGTCATTGATTGGAACGTAGGGCACTTCTCTTCCAATACCCCTGAAATTGGTGAAGCACCATCAAACATATAAAAGATCACTATACGATAACCAAAATGGTTATCGTATAGTTGTTCTTTCTCCGTTTACACAAATTATGATAAAATGTAGTTATCGGAATTTTCAAAATAAAAGAACATTCATTGTTCCGTTAAAGGGCCAGTGTATAGCTATCCACAACAAGCCGCAAATGAATGTTGACCAAAAGGATCACTATTAAAGGGATTAAATTGGAGGGAATGGGAAATGGATGTAAAAACCCTTTTGTTACAGCAATGGGCAAGCTGCTTAGATGAAGAAGACTGGTTTCCGCCACTTGAAAAAGTGCTAGAGGATATCACTCTTGAACAGGCAATTTGGAAACCAGCTGATGGGGCAATGAATTCCATTTGGGAATTAGTTTGTCATTTACTTTTCTATGAAAAGAGATTTCTGATGCGATTTCTTGGTGAAACAGCGAATGAACCACAGGCAGAAAATAATGATTCCACATTTCGATTACCAGCTGAGACGTTAGAGAATTGGAAGGAAACAAAACAAGAATACTTTTATGTTCATCGTGAACTTGGAAAAATACTAGCAAAATCAGAACATGAAGATTTATATAGACAGGTCCCAGGAGAAGATAATTCATTAGTGCTTGAACTGAAGAGTTTAGCCATGCACGACGCATATCATATTGGGCAAATTGTATTCCTAAGTAAAATGCAAGGAGCTTGGGCCGCGAAACGCAGCTTTTAAAAATGCTTCATTAGCTTTACAGTTATTCGATTATAGGGAGCTTTAATGAATAAGAACGGGAACGTCCAAATCGGACGTTCCCGTATTTTATACCTAAAAAACAATAATCCTGCTTTTTATAGAGAAGAAGCCCTTATTGGATGGAGGAAATATGCGAAACTCCTGCCGAAAAACGAGCTAGCCAAGACCCCACAGGCGCTTGCTTTGATGCGGCTTGGCAGACAGTCGGCGGAAAGGGAGCGGATTTCTGAAAACAGCTCGAATTTGCCTACAAGTCTACTCACAATTCCTGTGTCTTAATCCTTTTGATTAACTCTTCATACCAAGATATTGTGTGATCTGTTCGGGTCGAAAAATAACCAGCCAAAAATTCACGAATATCCTCGTTGCCTTTAGGTTCTGGCTCGAAATTCCCAAGCTGCTCCCAAATAGCCTTGATGGACTTTACTTTTCTTTCTAATATATCTACTACTTTATCCCGGTCCACATACTTGATGTTGGCTAAACCAACAATCATATCCTTGATTTCATCCGCATTTTCAAATAATTTATAGATTTTTTTTGGTAGTTCTTCGCGACCCTTATCCGTAATCGCAAATACCTGTTTATCAGGGCGATGTTCTTCTTTTATCACTTCAACCGGTTCGACTAAACCTTGTTTCACCAATGACTCAAAATGGTAGTACAGTTTACTTTCCGTTAATCCGCCCAGGCGATCCAATGGAATGGGTTCTGAAAGCTGTTTTTTTAATTTATAAGGATAATTTTTATCCTCCATCAGCTTGCTCAATATAAAAATTTGAATAGACATTTTCTACGCTCCTTTAAGAAGTATTATCTCCTTATTGTAGCAAAACCTAAGCTGTGATTTCTGCCGCTTTCTTTTCAACTTCTGTTTCAGGAACCTGTACTGGCATCGGTTTGTGTAAAAACGCGACAATAGCGATATTAATTAACATCGCAACGGAACCTACCGCAGCCATTGACCAAATATACGGACTTGGACTGATGCTGCCAAATAGGTTTGCAAAGTAAGCTTGAACTGAGTAATACATCGGTGAAATGTGGCTCATCCATTCATATGGTGCGTGCATCATATCACGTGTGATGGTGGCACCATTCGCTATTGTTTGCATTAATAAAATCGGTAAGTTCAAAATCATGCCGCCTTCACCAAATAAGAAGATTAAAATCGCGGTGAAATTAAAACATACCATATAGTTCAGTATTTGTTGACCTACTATACCGAAAAATAGGTCACCGCTCGGCTTGTCAATTAAATAGGCTACACCTACAGCGATGAGTGATGAAACCACGGCAATCAATAATGCAGCCATTTGCACATACGTGAATAACCGTGTTTTGCTTGCTTTTCCCCGGCTGGCTCTAAATGCACCCACTAATTGCATTGCCCCGATCATCGCCCCTACATAACCGGCCATTGTTAAGAACATAGGGAGCATATTATGATTCATGCCATCGGGTATTTCATTGATTGTAACGACATTTCCTACATAGGATTTCTCAATCTTTTCGGCTAAGTCAGCGGCTTGCTTTTCTGGTACCTTAAAGTTCATCAATACGCCCTGAGCTGTTTGTTGCGAGAATTGTGTGCTTAACTGACTGTTAATTTCAGTTACGACAGAATTCATGGTAGAAGAAACGACTGTCGCCCCTGCCTCATTGATTGTAAAGTCGATGCTTGATGACGCTTCACCTTTTTGAATATTTTCAGAGAAGGTTTTTGGGATGTGTACGACTAATGCTAAATCATTGTGCTCCAAATCTTTTAAGGCTTGTTTATTGGTTATATCCGTCTCGATTTCTTTAAAGGGTAAATTTTCTTGTAAATTTTCGGCGATCATTGCCCCATTTTTACCAGCATCATCATTGATGATGGCGATCGGTAATTTATCGATATTTCCTGGTATGGCTGTATACCCAGGCAAGAAGATGCCTAGCATGGCAACTGCATAGAAAATCCCCATAAAGATTGCCGCTGTTGCCCCTCTTGTTTTTAAGAATGCTGAAAATTTCATATGTTGAATCCATCCTTTTGATTTAAAGTATATACTCGGTTCAGAGTACTCAAGTTAGAGTAGTTTGAAAGAAGTACTTAGAATTTTATTTTATTTTTTTCATAAAGTCAATCGAAAAAGTATATCTTTTTTATCCATAGGAAAAAACCCCAACAAAGCAGGAGTTGGGGGAGCATTTGTTATTTAGGTTCTTTTGGCAACACTGCCTCTGACTAGCAAATATGATCTTGATTTCATTCCATTAAGACACCCATTTTCTCGTTGTTACTAAACGAGTTTAATACAGCCTCAACAAAAGCCTCTACCGCAGGAGACTGCCATTTTTTCTTTTTTATCAGCATGTGTGAATAAAGGGGATCGAGGTTTTCAGAATGATTCAGGATTTTAAGCTTGCCGCTCTCGATTTCTTCTTTCACTGTAATATAAGGCAAAACAGAAAAACCAAGTCCGCTCATGACAATCTGTTTGATTGCTTCTATACTCCATAACTCCATGGTTTGAAAGTAATCCATTTCATGCTTTAAAAGATATCTTTCAAACATGATCCGATAACTGCAGCCTTCTTCATTTGTGATGAAAAAATGATTGGTGTTGGTGCCGCCTTTTTTATATTCATCAAAGTGATCAGGACCGTCAGGACTGCTCACAAGGACGATCTGCTCCTCAATCAAAGAATGATGAATGCATTTTTCCGGGTTTATTTCCGGATAGACCATTAAAGCGACATCCACCCGCCCGCTTAATAAGTCGACTTGGTTTTGGCCGCATGGACCATTGGTTAATATGATTTTGACATTGGGATATTTCAAGGAAAAATCCTTTATTATTGGACCTAACCTGGAGATTGTTAAAGATTCCGGTGCCGCCACTTTTAAAACACCTTTAACTTCATTCGTGCAACGCATGCTCTTAATCTGTTCGTGAGTGGAAAGCAAATCTTCAGCTAACGGTATTAAGTCTCTGCCTAGTGCAGTAAGCTGCAAATTCCGATTAGTATAAGTGAAAAGTTCCCCGCCAATCTCATGTTCAAGTGCCTGTATATGTGAAGTTATCGTGGATTGAGTATAGCCCAACTTCGAAGCAGCCCTTGTATAACTTCCTATTTCGACAATAGTCTGAAACGTTTTAAGGTGTCTAATTTCCATATCGTTCTCCTTAAGTTGGATGATGTATCGAAAAAAATGATAATGAATTTTTTGTTTTCAATTTTATTTATACTTATAGTCATCTTACAATAAAGACTGTTCGTTAGGAAATAGTGAATGAAGGTGGGATTATGAGTATTATAGCGTTTCTTTCGTATGTGATGATTACATCGATTACGCCTGGCCCAAGTAACATATTATTGATGAATGAAGCAAGGAGATTTGGTTTTTTTGGTTCATGGAAGTTCACTAGCGGCATCCTGACAGGATTTGCAGTATTAGGGATCTTGAGCGGAGTATTTACAACAAGCCTCTATAATTGGATTCCTATTGTAGAGCCATATTTTAAAATAGCCGGTGCCGCATATCTTCTTTACCTAGCATGGCAGATTCGTATGGCCAAAGGTTCAAAGAAGGATACGGGAGATGTGCAATCTTCCTTTTTATCAGGTTTCATTCTTCAAATCATCAATGTCAAAAGCATTTTGTTCTATTTAACCGTGTTGAGTGCGTTTATTTTACCGTTTAATGAGTCGCTTAAATTCGTTGCGATCTATTTAGCGATAACTATTTTTCTGGGGTGGATGGCATTGCTTCTGTGGTCAGGATTCGGCTCGCTGTTCAAAGATTTTTTTGCTAAACATGACAAGTCATTTCGGTTAATCATGTGTTTGTTATTGATTTACTCTGCCGGTACAATTTTTCTGTGATTACAAAAAAGAAGCAACAGCAACTCTCATGCAAAACGTGTGCTTCAACGGAAGATATAAGACTCTCATTTTCACAAACACTGACATTAGTGCAAGCTGTTTTTCATACGATATATTTGGGGTGAAAAAATGCCAAGAGTAAGTTATCGAAGTTCAGACGTTGATTTAATGGCAAGGATGATGAGAGCAGAAGCCGAAGGTGAAGGACTGCAAGGAATGTTGTATGTCGGAAATGTAATTGTTAATCGTCTTAAAGCAAATTGTTTGGACTTTAAAGATTTAAGAACCATTCCACAAGTCATTTTTCATGTACAAGGAGGAAATTATTCTTTTGAAGCTGTTCAAAAAGGTAATGTATTTTATCAAAGAGCGAGAACTGCTGAAAAAAGATTAGCCAAACAGAATTTGGATTATTGGAGGCAGCACCCAGGGAAATATGCGCTTTGGTATTTTAATCCATATGCTCCATGCCCACCGACATGGTACGATCAACCTTTTGCGGGTCAATTTAAAAATCATTGTTATTATGAACCAAAACCTGGAACATGTGAAAGTGTTTATACAGGAGGTTAGGCTGTTATTTCTTTTCAAGGAGCAGATCAGCAGCTCCTTTTTTTTATGCAACAATCGGGCACTGCAACAAGGTTTTTTGGTAAAATAAAGGAAAAAATGGATTGTTGTTTGGGAGGATTTTTAGTGAAGGCTATTATATTTTTTATTGTGGGGTTATTCATGCTCTATATAGTTATTGAAACAGCAGTGAGAAGAGGAATTAACCATTCAATTATTGGTCAATTTCTTGAAAAAAAGTATGGAATGAAAGAAGATGAAAGGTCTTTTCTTGATGATGACTTGGATAATGAAAAAAATAAGACGGATTATTAAAACAAGGGAGGTTGCTGCGGCAACCTTTTTTTAGAGGGGAAGTTGATGTACGAACTCTTTTAAAAAAACAAATTCAACAAGACAACAATGAATTTCCTAAAACAGGCTCCAGTTTGTGGAATAGCACACTTATTCAGCATCTTTCCGAGGGCGCCGAAATTCGGTGTAGTAGACCTTTCTTTTTTCAGGTTCGGATTCAATATTTTCGATGAATGCCGTTTTGGCTTTCTCCAGTAACAACCCCTTTAATTCCCGAAGCTTTATTGGACCCACTCCTGGCACCTTATCAGGTATATGTACTTCGAAATCCCCCTGGCGTTTATAAAAACGGATACTAGCAAGCCCCGTTCTTTCGGCTTTCCCCAAGGTATATGCAAATTCAAACCGCTGCTGAATGAATGAAGATAACTCAGGCAGCCCTAGACCTTCATAGAGGGGAGGGAATTCATGATAAACGGGAGGTTCTATGAACGATATTGAAGAAATCTTCAAATGGATACTCCTCCTTTTGGCGGAATAAAGAAAGACATACGTTGCCTATATTATTGTGCTATGGGCCAATTTTTTAAACATCCTTACAGCGGTCTTGCTTCCTGTAACCAGGAATAGTACAGCTTTTTTAGGTCAGCATCAGCACTTTCCTTATACTGCAATATCAAGATATCCAATCTTTACTTATTATCAAGTTAATGTTTTGTACTTAAACTAAAGCGTACTTTATTTTGAACACCTGGAACTGATCAGCAGTTCCGGGAGCCTTTCTAAATGATAAGCCGTATGAGTTTTTTTAAAAAGATATGCCTGTACGGGTTTAATTTAATAATGATTATATAAAACATAACAAAAAATCACGGTCCCTTTATACGGATATAAAATTCTAGAGTTATTCTGAATTTACATCTAGAGGGAGGGATCCGAAGTTGTCAAAATTTCAGGCCATAACTTCTTTGTTCATCTTGGTATTCATCATCATTTTCGTAACTTATAAAGCATTCTCATCCAATCATTCCACAACGAATCATTCCACATCCAACCGCTACATTCAACTGCAATTATTAGGCGTTAATGATTTTCACGGCCAACTAAACAAATATCAAATGGTTTCAGGAACCATGGCAGGCGGTGCTGAATACTTGGCTGCCTATTTAAAAAAATATAAACAAGAAAACCCAAATACACTACTCGTTCATGCTGGTGATATGGTAGGAGGAAGCCCTCCAATCTCTTCTCAATTTCAAGACGAACCCACGATCGAATTTTTAAACCTCCTGCATTTTGATGTCGGGACACCTGGAAATCATGAATTGGACGAAGGCGTAATTGAAATGAAACGTCTTATTCATGGAGGATTCAATAAAAAAACAGGGTATTTTCAAGGTGCCAAGACTGCTTACAGTTCTGCAAATATCATCGACAAAAAGTCGGGCATTCCCTTGTTGCCACCGTATGTTATTAAACAAATGGACGGAATTGATATTGGATTTATCGGTGCGGTCACAAAAGAGACCAACATGTATGTGTCCCCTGAAAATCGAAAAGGAGTAGAAATTACGGATGAAGTTTCAGCTATTAACCGAACCGTAAAGATTTTAAAGGATAAAGGGATCAAAGTGATTGTTGTACTGGCACATGATTCAGCTAAATCAGAAAAGGCAGGAGCAAATTCCACTGGAGCTCTAGTGGAGATGGCTCCAAAAATCGATGATGAGGTCGATGTCATTTTTGCAGGGCACAGCCATGAATATGCCAATACCGTTGCGGCCGGTAAACTGATCGTTCAAGCTTATTCTAATGGGAAAGCTTTTTCGCAAGTAAACCTTGAAATTGACCCGCATACTAAAATAATTGTTAAGAAACGAGCAAAGATCATTGCCACTTCACATCATCATATAAAACCGGATGAAGAAACGGTCGCTCTTCTAAATAAATATAGAAAAAGATTGGGGAGCAACTTTAATCAGGTAATAGGGGAAATGCCGGAAGAAATCAGAAGAAATCAAGATGCAAACGGTGAATCCCCATTAGCGAAAATGATTGCAGAATCTGAGCGCGAAGCCATGGGGGTAGATATTGCTTTTGTCCATCAAGGCGAAATGCGGAAAAGTTTAAAAAAAGGGAAGATCACTGTAGAAGACCTTTATACAAACGTGCCTATGGGTCATAGTGTCAGTAAGTTAATTTTAACAGGAGCGCAGATAAAACTTGCTTTAGAACAGCAGTGGACGAAAGATTATGAAAATAGGTTACAAATGGTTGGCTTAACGTATGATTGGGAAGCCAAAGCCCCAATTGGCAGCCGCGTTGTCGTGCTGAAAGACAAGAAGGGTCAAGAGATTCAGCCAAACAAAGAATATGAAGTAGCGGTCAGTAATTATTTAGCTTCAGGCGGTGATAACTTCACTGCATTTGAACAAGGCAGACTCGTAGAATCCGGTCCGCAAGTTGTCACTGCACTTATACGCCATATCCAAAGGAAGTATCCTCCCCATTCATTGAAAGAGTGAAGGGGAAACATGACGGGTGCGTTTCTGTAATAAGCAGGAACGCCTTTCCCTAATGTAAGCAGGTTAGTCCAACAACAAGGCATTTGCATCCTAGGGAAATATAGTAATGAACTAGAGGGGCAGTATAGATGAAGAAGGAACTTGAAATGTAAATCTCGAATATCTAATGTAATCGATAGATGAAAATTGGATGTCAGACAGGAGTTAGATACGATGATAAAAGGTTTTGGAGGAATATTTTGGAGAACTAAGAATCTTGAGGTTGTAAAAAAGTGGTACAGTGAAGTGTTGAAGATTGAAATGGAAAATTGGAATGGGACTGTGATAAAACCGCAATTAGGAAATGAGACGATCTTTTCTTTCTTTACCGAGAATGACAGTTATTTTCCAACAGAACAACAAGTGATGTTAAATTTCGAAGTACATAATCTAAACGAGACGATTAAGCATCTTGAACATATTGGTGTACCTCTTGCAAAGAAAAAAGAGATTAGTGAATTTGGAAAGTTTATTTGGATTGAAGATCCCGAAGGTCGACTGATCGAGCTTTGGGAGAAATAACGAGTTGTCATTCATTTGAAAGGAGTTCCACTAAATGACCGAACCGCTAATTGTAAGAGATGAGATACTCATTGAAGCGAATTCCCAGAAAGTCTGGGAAGTGCTTACTAAACCCAAATTCGTTGCAGAATGGGATGAACTACCAGAAAATTATCCTAATGAAGATATGACCGAGGGAAGTAAGGTGATTTGGGAGCTTCCGAATGGTGGTCAGTCAATCACTAAAATCATTAGAGCAGTTGTACAGAAAGAATTAAAAATCGCTTTGAACGTTTCAAATTGGGAAGTAAAGCCGGATGAAGGTGATGTCGCATATAATTATCAATTAAAAGAAAAAGGCGATAGTACTCTGCTAAGAATCGAGATTGGTGATTTCTCCCTGATTAAAGACGGAAAAATGCATTATGATGCATCTGTGGAATTTGCATCTGATTCTAAACAAATAATTAAGAAGTTATCCGAAAATCTTGGCTGATTATTGAATATTATGATTGGCTCTTACCTTGGAATTCCTTCGGGTGTGTTAGCTGAAGATCGGAGCTGTCTATAAGGCAGCTTTTTCTAATGGAACTCTAGGGGCAGGTTAGTTGAGTACTGTTTGATCTTTATTCAACAATTGGGCCACTTTGTTTGAAATTTAGGAGTGAAGAAATGAATAATTTTTTTACAGCATTAACTTATGTAAATAAAATGATTTATGAGTCGAATCACTTAATTGTAAAGTCAGTTCAAGAAGAGAAGCAAAATTCTATGTATGGTGCTGGTACATTTCAATTATCTTCTAAAACAGTTCGATTCAGAGTTGCGAATATAACCCCTACCAAAGTAGGGCAGTTTGTTGCATTTTGGGAAAAAGACGAAAATAATAAAAATCAACCCTACTTATATGAGTCAGCCCCTGATTTATTAGTTATAACTACCTTTAAAAATGAAAATGAGTTTGGTCAATTTATTTTCCCAAAAGAAATTCTATTAGAAAAGAACATTCTTAGGTCCACTTCAACAAAGGGCAAAATGGCAATAAGAGTTTATCCTAGCTGGGATAGTCCGAGTAGTAATCAAGCAATGAAAACTCAAAAATGGCAGTTACCCTATTTTGTTGACATGTGTAATCCGAATAAATTAGCCTTAGAAAAAATATTAGAACTCTATTCTTTTTAATCCTCTGCAATCGGGAGCGATTCTTGAAGAATTTTCGCTTTTCTTAATGAACTACCGGGTGTGTTAGCTAGGATCATAGCTGTCTATAAGGCTGCTTTTTCTTATGGCACTAACGGGGCAGTTAGTTGAATATGGAACTACCCATTTTTTAGCAATTCACTTAAATTCGATGGCCAACCGGGATACCGAAGACGGCGGGTGTAAACCAATTAGAACGTGATCTTATCCGTATTCGGCAGCGTGAAGGGATTGAACTGGCTAAGAAAGAAGGAAAGTTTAAAGGTCGGTTAAAGAAGTACCATAAAAATCATGTAGGAATGAATTATGCAGTAAAGCTTTATAAAGAGGGGGATATGACTGTAAATCAAATTTGTGAAATTACAAATGTGTCTAGGGCCTCATTATATAGAAAGCTATCGGAAAGGAACAGTTGATGAGTTATACCGAAAATCGGAAATATATAATAGAAAATAAATTCCATATAGAGGTGGAGTTATATGCCTAAAATTGACAATATGTTAGCAATTCTATGGATGCTTCGTTCAGGTGAAAAAATTACTGCAAAACAAATTTCAGAAAAGTTAGAGATGAATATAAGGACTGTGTATCGTTATATTGATACAATTTCAACAAGTGGCGTACCTATAATTTCAGAACCAGGACATAACGGTGGATACACTTTATTGAACAATTTTATTGAGGCTCCTCTTTTTTTTGATTTTGAGGAGCAAACTTCACTATTCCACGCTGCTGTGTTTGCAGAAGAAGCCGGATATTATGGAAGTGAAGCACTAAATAGGGCCATTTCAAAACTAAGTAAATACTCAAATCAAGAGCAGGAAACAAAGATAAACCAACATTTAACTAGTCTTGAAGTAATAAGTCGATTAAGTTCAATCTCTATGGAACCTTTTTTGAAGGAGTTGGAGCAGGCCGTAGCTGACGGGTACTCAGTAAAAATTATTTACCATAAAAGTAGCGAAAAGCAATTAAATTATAGATTGGTCGATCCGTACAGAATTATCTATTGGAATAATAAGTGGTATGTGATTGGATTTTGTCATCTTAGGGATGATATCCGTAGTTTTAGAGTAGATCGAATTGAAAGTCTAATGCTAACCGAAAATAAGTTTAACCGGCCAGAAAATTTTTCAGCACGTGACTTTTTTATGAAAAACCTCCTTCCAACTATAGAAGATAAGGGAGGGAATACTTCTTTAGTTATTAATGGGAATACAAGGACGTTGGAAGATATTTGCCAACATTGGTTTTTAGGACATTATTTACAAGAACGGACTTCAAATCAAGCTGTATTTCTTCTTGAAAAGGATATGATACATACATATGTACCTTATTTACTTTTACCGTACGGTAAATCTATTCAAGTTATTGAGCCAATAAGTCTAAAGAAAAGACTTATTGAAGTTCTGTCGGAATTAATAAAATTTCATCAAGTATGATAACTTCCCTGACGTTAGCTGTCAGGGAAGTTATATTATAATTGGCTATATCAATTGTGATTGGGAGTGTTATTGGATGCAAATAAAAAAAGTTTATCTATATGTATTTAATACAATGTCAGACTGGGAATATGGATATTTAATTGCCGAACTAAACACAGGAAGATATTTCAAAAAAGATATAGCACCTTTAAAAGTAGTTACAGTAGGAGCTAATAAAGAAATTATTACTACGATGGGGGGACTGAGCATAAAACCAGATATTCCCCTTGATGAGTGTACTCTTGAGAGTAAAGATCTTTTAGTTTTGCCTGGTGGGAATACTTGGGGAGAAGTTATTCATCAACCAATCATGAAAAAAATTGGCGAAGCTTTAAAGCTTGGCACTATTGTTGCTGCAATTTGTGGTGCAACTGAGGCCCTTGCGAATATGGGATACCTAGATTCTAGAAAGCATACAAGTAATAACTTAGAGTATATTAAAATGGTTTGTCCTAATTATAAAGGAGAAAAATTTTATGAGATGGGACCTGCGGTATCTGGTGAGAATTTGGTTACTGCATCAGGAGTAGCTCCACTGGAATTTGCGATGGAAGTACTGAAAAAATTAGATGTATTTGCACCAGATACATTACATTCATGGTATAACCTAAATAAGACTCACAAACCTGAATACTTCTTCCAGTTAATGAATTCAATAAATAGATGAGCTAAAAAAATCAACTTAGCAGATTTATATTAGTTTAAATAATTACCATGCTTTAGACAATGTCAAAGCATGGTTTTTGAATAAAACTTAAAAATGCTTATGGAGTAATGAAAAAGCCCAATTTCTCTTAATTAACGGTGAAGTTGGGCTTTTTAGTATTGAAAATTCCTTAACGTTGTAAATCCGCATTTTCCTGACGGTACCCCTATGTATTCCTTATGGAACTATAGGGGCAGATTAGTTGATTAAGAAATGAAAGTAAAAGAGACTTATAATAAAAGGAGCTATATCAATGATAAAAGGTTTATACGAAGCACATTTACCAGTAAGTAATTTAAATCGTTCAATTGAATTCTATGAAGGACTTGGTTTGCAATTTGATCACAAGGTTGAAGACAGATTGGCTTTTCTATGGATTGAAAAAGATAAAAGTTGGTTGGGGTTATGGGAAACAGATAAGGTAGAAGTTGAGTATCATCCATCAATAAGACATATTGCATTTCAAGTAACATTAGAAGACTTAAAAAACTCAGTTGTTTGGCTAAAAAGTAAAGGTTATAAGCCAAGAGAGGCTTTTGGCTTTGATCCTATTGAGCCTTTTGTAATGCCTCATGAAGAATATGCACACGCTAAAATTCATTTTAATGACCTAGACGGAAACAGTTTAGAATTAATTTGTAAACTAGATAACCCGAAAAAAATTAAGCACCGTATGTATTTAAGTGAATGGGAACAAATAAATGAAATATAATTTGTATCTTAAATAATATTCGCAAAATACTTTAACTAACGGGTGCTTTACTTCAATAAGGAAGGTTGCTGAGACAGCCTTTTTCTTATGGCACTAACGGGGCCGGTTAGTTCAATTAGGATATTGTAGACGGATTGTGCAGTAAAACCTTATGCTATAATTAACCAAAAAAAGGAGAATTGTTTTGACCGCACTAATTATCTCTGTATATATAACTATTACACTTGTATCGCTCTTTACTTTCGCCGGACCATATTCTCCATTGGTGGGACTAGCAATTGGGATTCCTATCCACATCCTAATATTACTTACAAAAATATATAAAGAGATCAATAAGATATCTAAGAAACTTTACGAATAGTTTGTGTCAAATCTACAATGATCCATAATGAAATAACGGGTCGTTAGCGCCATAAGAAGGCCGCCAATTGGCGGCCTTTTGAACGTATGGTTTTTAGACAAATCATACATTCGGATTCAAGTGAAAAACAACCGCAAAATACAGGGCAGCTTGAAGATCTAGCTGACGAACCGACGGCTTTTTCTTATTGAAGTAATGAAACAGATTAATTGAATAAAAAGTAAAGAATAAGACAAAAAAGGACACAGCTAGTGCTAGTGTCTTTTTTGAGACGTTATTACACCATCGTCTATACTTCATACGGTTGTTAAACATAATATATTGCGGACAACCTGTATTTACTTTTTTGTATCAAATTTTGAAAAAGACGGGAGAACGAACATTAATGGACAAAGAAAAAGGAATTAAAGAAAAGAAAACAAAAGGGGATAGAAGTTTTGGGAGATAAACAAGAAATACAAACTCAAATGTTGGAACTACAGAAAGAATCAACAGAAACATTGAATAAAGTCTTAAATGAAATAACACTATTAAATAGTAATCTGGAAAAAATGGGGACTGCAATTTCTTCGATGCAACAAAATGTACCTACTACAAATTCTTCAAACATACTTGCTAATCTTGATGCTGACACACTGTTAACCCTCTTACCGGTTGCAAGTAGCCTTTTTAAAGGTACAGGAACTGGACATGCTATGGATCCGATGCCTCAAGTTCCACAACCCAATCCTTTAAGCTTCCTTAATAATTTGGATATTGATAAAGTATTAGAAATCTTGCCGGTTGTACGTAGATTTTTTAAAGGTACAGAAAATTTGGATAAAATCTTACCGGTTGCACTTAGCTTTTATAAAGGTACAGAAACGGGACCTGCTATGTATTCGATGTCTCAAGTCCCGCAACCTAATCCTTTAAGCTTCCTTAATAATTTGGATATTGATAAAGTATTAGAAATCTTACCGGTTGTACGTAGCCTTTATAAAACTGTAGGCGAAACTGAAGGCAAGAATGAAAATAAAGAATAGTAATGTAAAAGGGCAAAGAGCTGACTCAAAAAAAAAGTCAGCTCCTTGCCCTTCGTTTATTTATTAATTACAGTCCTACTAAGATAATCACTAGTAGGATGAAAAGCACAAGGATCAAACCAGTGTTTACACCATTTTCACCATTGCCCATATCTATCCCTCCTTTAAAAATTGTAAAGGACTGGAAAAGAATGAACAATAGTGGTTAAAAAAGAACTGCCCATACTACTCCCCCTTGTCCTCTTTAACAAGATATGTCTGTAAAATTATCTTGTATAGGACAAGCTATTAGGGGATATGTGGATTTTTCAAGAATGCACATTTTACAAAAAGTAAGAGAGTATGCTATTTATCAAAAAAGAGCAGAAATGGAGCGTAAATCGTATCTGCGAAGATAGCTATTGAAAACACAAAATAATCTACATACTATGCAGGATAGTTCTATAACGAGTATGGAATATATGGTAAAACAAGGATGTGTATTTATGAATGGGGGAGGTTAAATGCAATACTTTGTACTTGCATTAATTATCGGGGTGATTATTTTTTCTCTTTTTAGGATGTTTAAGAAGAAAAAAACTATACCGAGTAATCAATATACACCTATTGATGACATCAATAATTGATTGGTTCGAAATTACTCAAGCGAACCTCAAGAAATTGAGTCAAGTAAAGAAATACCTTATGAAGAAGTTGATAAAAAAGAGTGATTGAAATAAAGCCCTATAGAACTACGGGTGCGTTAGCTAAAGATCAGAGCTGTCTTTAAGGCAGTTCTTTCTTTATGGAACTAACGGGGCAGTTTAGTTCATTAAGAAACCCAATGACATTTATGGTATTATATGTAATAAAAGTGCATAAGAGCCTAACAAGGGGGAGTTATTAATGTTTCCAATATTAGAGACAGAAAGACTAATACTAAGAGAAATAACAAAAGAGGATGCAGAAGGTATTTTTGCTTGTTTTTCTCACAACGATGTAACACGTTATTATGGACAAGAAACATTACATAGTATAGAACAAGCAGAGAAGTTCGTTGATTTCTTTTCAAAAAACTACAATGAAAAAAGAGGCATACGCTGGGGGATTGAAAGAAAAGAGACCAAAGGTATAATTGGAACAATTGGCTTTAATTTTGGTTACCTAAACATAAAAGAGCAGAAATAGGGTACGAAATCCATCCAGAGCAGTGGAGAAAAGGATATGCTTCAGAAGCAATATCTAAAGTTCTTTCATATGGCTTTGATGTTATAGATTTAACTCGTATAGGTGCTGTTGTATTTATTGACAATGAAGCATCTAATAATCTACTAACTAAAATTGGTTTTCAAAAAGAGGGAGTTTTGAAGAAAAATATGTATCAAAATGGTGAAGCACACGATACCTATGTCTATTCATTATTTGAAAGTAATAAGTAATTAAAGTTCTTCATCCAACAGGTGCGTTAGTTTAACAAAGGGTTGTTGCGGCAACCTTTTTCTTATGGCACTAAACCAGCTAATAGTTAGTCAACATTTTTCAATGAAAACTTAAAATATTTCATGCTATACTAAATTTGTGCATGCCAAATAACCTTCCAATGAACCGTATTTGGAAAGTTTTGTGATATTTAGTTATACTTTTAAA
>NZ_JAGGQC010000021.1:0-74921 GCF_018613455.1 Bacillus sp. ISL-78 | reverse complement strand
ATCTAGTTTTGAAGGAATGAATTCTTCAAAAATGAATATAGTCTGGCAATGATGGCGAAGAGGTCACACCCGTTCCCATTCCGAACACGGAAGTTAAGTTCTTCAGCGCCGATGGTAGTTGGGGGTTTCCCCCTGTGAGAGTAGGACGTTGCCAGGCTGTTCATTTAAATCTTTAATGGGTTTTAGGAAACATTATATTATTCCGCAGTAGCTCAGTGGTAGAGCATTCGGCTGTTAACCGAACGGTCGTAGGTTCGAGTCCTACCTGCGGAGCCATATGCTTCCATAGCTCAGTAGGTAGAGCACTTCCATGGTAAGGAAGAGGTCAGCGGTTCGAATCCGCTTGGGAGCTTCCCAATCTATCTATGAACAAAAAAAACAGTTCGGCCCGTTGGTCAAGCGGTTAAGACACCGCCCTTTCACGGCGGTAACACGGGTTCGAATCCCGTACGGGTCACCATTTTAAATCATTAATTCGGAGGATTAGCTCAGCTGGGAGAGCATCTGCCTTACAAGCAGAGGGTCGGCGGTTCGATCCCGTCATCCTCCACCATTATATTCTTTACTTGCCGGTGTAGCTCAACTGGTAGAGCAACTGACTTGTAATCAGTAGGTTGGGGGTTCAAGTCCTCTTGCCGGCACCATTTACAACCATATATTGCGGAGGGGTAGCGAAGTGGCTAAACGCGGCGGACTGTAAATCCGCTCCTTCGGGTTCGGCAGTTCGAATCTGCCCCCCTCCACCATTTTAATAAAATCCTGTGGATCAGTTATATATTCTCTGTATTGGGGAAATATATGATTACCACCTTTTTATTTTGTTGTACATTAATCATTGCATAACATATATTGGGCTATAGCCAAGCGGTAAGGCAACGGATTTTGATTCCGTCATGCGAAGGTTCGATCCCTTCTAGCCCAGCCATTTGCGGAAGTAGTTCAGTGGTAGAATACAACCTTGCCAAGGTTGGGGTCGCGGGTTCGAATCCCGTCTTCCGCTTAATATATTTTAAATTCCTTAGGGGCCTTAGCTCAGCTGGGAGAGCGCCTGCCTTGCACGCAGGAGGTCAGCGGTTCGATCCCGCTAGGCTCCACCATCAACTACATACACCAAAACTTACGTCTTAAGCCAAAAATGGTTTAAGACTTTTTTTTGTTTATGGCATAGTTGGGTAAACTAATTCCCAGAAAGATATTTTTTCACAAAAAAACATATGTAATCAGAACACGTGCATCTTTATACATGGAAATGTCGAGTTGAACCAATTGGCATATACGATATAAAATGATGGAAGGGGGAATTGTATGTCTATTCAGAAAATTTCCGTCATCGGATTGCCTATGGACCTTGGTCAAGCAAGGCGAGGGGTGGATATGGGACCTAGTGCCATCCGCTGCGCAGAGATTGTCGAGCGTCTTGAAAAGTTGAATATAGAAGTAGAGGATTTAGGGGATATAATTGTAGGGCGTCCTGAAAATGCAGATGAACCCGGAACAAATTTAAAAAACTTACAGCTTGTAGCAAAAGGTAACACCCAGTTAGCTGCAAGAGTTGATGAAATAATAGAAGAAGGTTCCTTTCCGCTTGTATTGGGGGGAGACCATTCAATAGCGATAGGCACACTGGCAGGAGTCTCGAAGCACTATAAGAATTTAGGTGTGATTTGGTACGACGCACATGGCGACTTAAATACGGAAGAAACTTCACCATCAGGAAATATACACGGGATGCCTTTAGCTGTCAGTATTGGAATTGGTCATCCGGACCTGATTAATATTCATGGTTTTGCTCCAAAAGTGAAACCTGAAAACATCGTAATCATTGGAGCGAGGTCATTGGATGAAGGGGAAAAGGAACTTATCCGTGAGAAAGGGATTAAAGTATTCACGATGCATGAGATCGACCGGATGGGAATGACACGGGTCATGGAAGAATGCATGGATTATTTAAGGGAAAGAACGGACGGCGTCCACCTTTCACTGGATTTGGATGGAGTGGACCCAGCAGATGCACCCGGAGTCGGGACACCGGTAATTGGTGGTATAAGTTATCGGGAAAGTCATTTGGCCATGGAAATGCTTGCGGAATCCAACTTGATTACATCCGCTGAATTCGTTGAAGTGAATCCCATTTTAGATGAGCGAAATAAAACGGCAATCGTTGCCGTGGCCTTAATGGGTTCGCTATTTGGAGAAAAATTATTATAACTAATAATTAAAAGAAACAGTAACCGGCTTGTAATGGGTTACTGTTTTTTATATGCTAGAAGACGTAGGTTCATTTACCAGGGTGTATGTAACAGAAACATATCTATAGATAAATGGATGCAATCTTGTATCCATATTCACTTGAGAGCACGTCTGTCCATGAGATCTCCGTTTTTAGTTAAATGGATGTATTGAATGATTAAAGAATCCAGTTTGCTGCTAACTTCAATAACTTCATTATCCACCATCGAAGAACGGGAAGCCAAAAACATCATTTTCTGTCTGCATTGTTCAATATGGTCTAAAATTTGTTCAGTACTCATATAGAGAATCACTCCTTTGAATTTTACAATTTCTTACTATATAGCCCTGTTTTTTTTTTCTTAAACATAAAATGTAAAACTTTGTTAAAATTAATGTATTAAATTTTTGAAACCTTTCAGCTTACGATTCGTAGTAATCGTATAGCCGCATGAGCGGGGGTAATACCGGAAAATGGATGCACTCATTAAAGAGAGAATTAATCAAGTATTAAAAGGAGACCATAATGCCTTTGGGGAAATTGTCGAAATTTACAAGGACAAAGTTTTCCAAATATGTTTCAGGATGCTCGGAAACAGGCAAGAAGCAGAAGATTTGGCTCAAGAGGCCTTTGTAAGGGCCTACGTGAACATTCGAAGTTTCAATATAACAATGAAATTTTCTACATGGTTATATCGGATTGCGACCAATCTTTGTATTGACCGGCTTCGAAAGAAAAAACCGGACTACTATCTCGATGCAGAGGTGGCAGGAACAGAGGGATTGAATATGTATTCCCAAATTGCATCGGATATGGCGAAACCCGAGGAAGAGGTTGAATCATTAGAACTGCAGGAAACCATTCAAGTGGAGATAATGAAATTGCCCGAGAAATACCGATCGGTAATCGTATTGAAGTATATTGAAGAGTTATCTCTAAAGGAAATCAGTGAGATACTCGATTTGCCGGTCGGTACGGTTAAGACGAGGATACATCGCGGTCGCGAAGCCTTGCGTAAACAACTACGCCATTTATAAAAAGAAGGTGAGAAAAATGAACTGCCATGAGGAAATCATTGAATATATGCATGATTATTTAGATGAGGACATCAAACCGGAGCATAAAGAAGTTTTACGGGAGCACTTGCATGACTGTGCTGAATGCCGGGATTACTTTCATGAAATGAAAAAGGCGGTCGCTCTTGTACAAAGCACTTCCCATATAAAGGCCCCGGATGACTTTACAGCGAAGGTTATGGCTCAATTGCCAAAGGAAACGAAAACAACAGGTGCCAAACGTTGGTTCAAAAGCCATCCTTTCATGACAGCGGCAGCGATGTTCATCATATTGATGACAGGATCTGTTTTTTCCACTTATAATCAGGACGAACATTTTTCAGTATCAAAGCAGCCTAACTTAGTGGTCGAAGGTGAAACGGTGATTGTGCCTGAGGGTGAGACAATCAAGGGAAATGTGGTAGTTCAAAATGGTAATATTCAAATAGATGGTGAAGTAGAGGGAGATGTGACAGTCATAAATGGGCATAAGTATATGTCTAAAGCAGGGAATGTGACTGGAAGCATCCATGTTATTGACCAAGCTTTTGAGTGGATGTGGTATAAAGTGAAGGACACTGCAACCTCGTTGGTTCCTGCTAAAGAGGAGAAAAAAGAATAAGGAATAGAAGCTGGGCAGGGGCATCGTTTTTGATTTACGATGACTTCGCCCAGCTTTATTTTTTTAAGGAAGGGAAACCATTTTTAATGGTTCTTTTTTCCTGTGTAAATTTCTCACACTAGTTTTTAGATGAATCATTTAAAAAATGGTATACTATTAAGGTTATTGTAAATAAAGATTGTAATTGGTATTTGGAGTAATACTGACTGGAGGAAACAACATGTCTTTAACCAATTTGACTGTTTGGGACTATGTAGTAAATTTCATTGATATTCTCCTTGTATGGTTTGTGATATATAAATTGTTAACTATTATTCGAGGCACGAAGGCTATTCAGCTGCTAAAAGGAATTTTTGTAATTGTCATTGTAAAAAGCTTAAGCAACCTGTTTGGTTTCAATACACTCGGATGGTTAATGGCACAAGTCATGAATTGGGGAGTATTGGCTATTCTCGTCATTTTTCAACCTGAACTGAGAAGGGCACTTGAACAATTAGGACGCGGGAAGCTCTTTGCAAGGGGCACCGTTCCAGAAGAGAATCAGCAAGAGCGTTTAGTCGAGGAAATCCTAAAGGCGTCCACCTATATGGCAAAAAGGCGGATTGGTGCCTTGATTACGATAGAAAAAGGTACGGAGCTGGGGGATTATGTTGAAACGGGGATACCCCTGAAATCCTATATTTCTTCAGAACTGCTCATTAATATTTTCATCCCTAATACGCCGCTCCATGATGGCGCAGTTATTTTACAAAATAACCAGGTGGCAGCCGCCGCTTGCTATTTGCCATTATCAGAGAGTCCATTCATATCAAAGGAACTTGGCACACGGCATAGGGCAGCCATAGGCATGAGTGAAGTTACGGATAGTCTGACGATTGTCGTATCAGAAGAAACGGGAGGAATATCCGTCACTAAAAACGGGGAACTTTACCGGGATTTGAATCAAGAATCATTTAGGGCCATGCTTACAAGTGAACTGGTAGTGGAAAATATCAAATCAACTTCCTCAAGCATCTTTAACTGGAGGGGGAAAAAGAATGGATAAATTCACCAATAGCGCTTGGTTTATGAGAATCGTAGCTTTTGCCTTGGCAGCACTTTTGTTCATTTCTATTAACTTTGAGATGGAGTCGGATAAAAAATCCCTTGGTTTATCGACTGCCCCTGAAATCAGTACGGAGACCATCGAAAATGTACCGGTTGAAGTGTACTATGACCGTGAGAATCTAGTGGTGAGCGGGGTGCCTGAAACAGTTGATGTTACTCTAAAGGGAGCAAAAAGCCTATTGATTAATGCGAAAAATCAAAGGGATTTTAAAGTGTATGTAGACCTTTCTGATCCTGCAATCTCAATGGGGGACAGAACTGTCACATTTAAAATAAGTGATTTGAATGAAAAGTTAGTGGCGACGATCGATCCGGAATATGCGGAAGTCAACGTTCAGGAACGGGTGACGAAGGAATTCTCCGTTGAGGCCGAGTATAACAGCTCTTTACTTGAAGAGGGGTATACAGCTGGTCAGCCAACAGTCAGCCCGAAAACTGTTAAAATAACGGGTGCTAAAGATGCAATTGAACAAATTTCCTATGTAAAGGCAAACCTTGAAATAAGTAAGGGACTTAACGAAACGGTGAACAGCAAGGCAACCGTTAAAGCCTTGGACAGGGATTTGAATAAGCTGGATGTGACGATCGAGCCATCTTCTGTTGCCGTTTCCTTAAAAGTGAGCATTCCTTCCAAGACGGTGTCGATAGCACCGAAGCAAACCGGCAAGGCAAAGGATGGAATCAGGATCACGAGTATAAGTGTCGATCCAAAAGAGGTCACCTTATTTGGTTCGGAGACGAGCCTGGAGAAAATAGATGAAATAAATCTTCCTGTAAATATCTCGAAAATTGATGGTGATACAGAACTGGAACTCGATCTTAATAAACCGGATAGTGTACAAAAAATGTCCTTGGGTAAGGCGAAGGTCAAGATTCGTACAGAAAAAGTTGATGTAGATGAAGAGAATGCAGAGCCAGTCGTGGAAGAGGAAGAACCAGAAACCGAACAAAAACAAGAAGAACAAGTAGTCGAAGAAAAACCAGAACCAGAAGAAGAAGATGAACCGGCTGCCGTTGAGTCCAAAACTTTCAACAATATACAAATAGTTCCTGTGGGCATACGGGATGACCAAGATGCCGAATTGGAATCCGATGTAACCAGCATCACTTTGCTTGGTGATGCGGATGATTTGAAGAAAATAACTAAAGACGACATTAATCTTACAGTAGATGTGAGTAATTTAGATGAAGGTACGCATGATGTGGATCTGGCGGTAACAGTGCCTGAGGGAGTGGAATGGGAACTGGATTCTAAAACGGTTTCGGTCACCATCACACAAAAAGACGAAGAGACATGACCTTCCTTTAACATCATCATTAAATTCAGTAACGATTCGAAGAAGGAGCGATAAAGATGGGTAAATATTTTGGAACAGACGGAGTAAGGGGTATAGCGAATAGCGAGTTAACACCGGAGTTGGCATTTAAACTAGGCCGTTTTGGTGGCTACGTCCTTACTAGAAATACAGAAAAACCCAAAGTGCTTATAGGACGCGATACTCGTATTTCAGGTGAAATGCTGGAAGGTGCGCTTGTTGCAGGTCTTTTATCCATTGGGGCTGAAGTGATGCGCCTGGGTGTCATTTCGACACCGGGAGTAGCCTATTTAACAAAGGCCTTAAGTGCTGAAGCAGGTGTCATGATTTCCGCTTCGCATAATCCGGTAGCGGATAATGGCATTAAATTCTTTGGACCGGATGGGTTTAAGTTATCCGATGATCAAGAAGCGGAAATTGAAGCACTATTAGATATGGAAAAGGATGAACTTCCACGCCCGGTTGGCGGAGATTTAGGCCATTTGAACGATTATTTCGAAGGAGGGCAAAAGTATCTCCAGTACTTGAAACAATCAGTGGATGAAGACTTTACAGGCATACATGTTGCTCTTGATTGTGCACATGGGGCCACATCTGCCTTGGCCATGCATCTGTTTGCAGATCTTGATGCAGACATCTCTACAATGGGGGCATCGCCCAATGGCTTGAACATTAATGATAAGGTAGGTTCCACCCACCCTGAAGCACTTGCTGAATTCTTAAAAGAAAAAGGTGCGGATGTTGGACTTGCTTTCGATGGTGACGGTGACCGTGTCATTGCCATAGATGAAAAAGGGAATATAGTGGACGGCGACCAAATCATGTATATCTGTGCGAAATACTTGAAAGAAAATAACCGTCTGAAACAGGGAACAGTGGTTTCTACGATCATGAGTAACCTTGGTTTTTATAAAGGTCTTGAAGAGCATGGCATACAAAGCGCCCAGACGGCAGTGGGAGATCGCTATGTGGTCGAGGAGATGCGAAAAGGCGGCTATAACCTTGGCGGTGAACAATCCGGACATATCATCTTCCTGGACTATAACACGACAGGTGATGGCCTATTGACGGGTCTACAGCTTGTGAACATCATGAGCGATACCCAAAAAACCTTATCGGAGCTTGCTGGCGAGATGAAGAAATATCCACAAACGCTGATCAATGTCAGAGTTACCGATAAACACGCTGTAACCGATAATGAAAAGGTACAGGAAGTCATCAAGGCTGTTGAAGGGGAAATGAACGGAAATGGCCGTATTTTGGTGAGACCATCCGGTACTGAACCGCTAGTCCGTGTTATGGCTGAAGCACCGACAGTTGAGGAATGCACTAATTATGTAGATCGCATCGTCGCAGTTGTAAGAGCGGAAATGGGAATAAACGAATAACCAATCCTATGCATAAAAGGAACGAAATTTCCTTTTATGCATATTTTTATAAAGAAGTTCTTTTTCGCAGGTCTTGGTAATAAAGAATTGACCTATGTCCCTTATTTAAGGTATGATTATCCTGATTTACAACTCATTTTCTTGAAAATGGTTGTTTTAAAAAGGAGGGTAGGCAAGGAGAAAAGGATTCACAAAAGCGCCTGAACTAAGTCTGGACGAGAAATGGCTTAGTTGACGAGGAGGAGGTTTATCGAATGATCGGCGGATACCTCCCGGCTGAAGTGCACAGCCGCAATAATTCCAATCTTAAAACAGTAGGGCAACTTACTGCACAAAGGGTTGGAAATGCACAATGGGAAAAAGTGCTTTAGGGCATTTCCTTTATAAAAATATATTAGAGATGAGGGGGCAGGGATGCCCCCGTGCATTCCTGTTCCCTCGAATCGGTTGGAGGAACAGAAATTATGTGTGGAATTGTTGGATATATTGGACTTAACGATGCAAAGGAAATTTTATTAAAAGGTCTTGAAAAACTTGAATATCGCGGTTATGACTCTTCAGGGATTGCTGTGAGAAATGAAGCAGGCGTGACAATCTTTAAGGAAAAGGGAAGAATCGCGGACTTACGAGCAGCCGTGGATGAAAATACTATGGCACAAACCGGAATTGGACATACGCGCTGGGCCACCCATGGTGTGCCAAGCCGTGAAAATGCCCATCCGCACCAAAGTAATTCAGGTCGATTGACTTTAGTTCATAATGGGGTCATTGAAAACTATGCGATTCTAAAACGTGAATATTTGAAGGATGTTGCCTTTAAAAGTGAAACGGATACGGAAGTCATCGTTCAACTCATAGAGAAGTTCGTTAACGAGGGCATGGAAGTGGAAGAGGCGTTCCGTCAAACACTCACTCTATTAGAGGGTTCATATGCAATTGCCCTATTGGATGCTGAAAATGATGAAACCATCTTAGTCGCCAAAAATAAAAGCCCGCTGCTGATCGGCGTCGGAAAAGACTTTAACGTTGTCGCTTCGGATGCAATGGCGATGTTGCAAGTCACAGATCAATTCCTTGAACTGATGGATAAGGAAATGGTTATCGTGACAAATGAAAAGGTAACGATCAAGAACCTTTCCAACGAAGAAGTCATGCGTGCTCCTTACACGGCTGAACTTGATGCAAGTGATATTGAAAAAGGTACGTATCCTCACTATATGCTCAAGGAAGTCGACGAGCAGCCAGCGGTAATACGTAAAATCATTCAAGCATACCAAAATGAAGAAGGTAAACTTGCAATCGACTATAATATTACTGAAGCCGTAAGTGAGGCTGACCGTATTTATATCATCGCTTGCGGAACCAGCTATCATGCAGGGTTGATTGGTAAGCAATTCATCGAAAAAATGACTGAAATTCCGGTTGAGGTCCATGTCGCATCGGAATTCACTTACAATATGCCGTTATTATCGAAAAAACCGTTATTCATCTTCATTTCACAAAGTGGTGAAACTGCAGATAGCCGTGCCGTATTAGTGTCCATCAAAGCGCTTGGTCATAAAGCCCTGACCATCACGAACGTACCTGGCTCTACATTGTCACGTGAAGCGGATTATACGCTCTTGCTGCATGCTGGCCCTGAAATTGCCGTTGCCTCTACAAAGGCCTACACAGCTCAAGTGGCAGTCTTATCAATCTTGGCAAATGTAACTGGCCAATTCCGTAACATGGAGTATGGTTTCGACCTTGTAAAAGAGCTTGGAATCGTTGCGACGGCCATGGAAGCCCTATGTGATTCGAAAGAAGAGATGGAAGACATCGCCCGTGAATATTTGTCCGTTACGAGAAACTGCTTCTTCATCGGCCGTTCACTTGACTACTATGTTGTACTTGAAGGGGCCCTTAAGCTGAAGGAGATTTCTTACATCCAGGCGGAAGGCTTTGCTGGCGGAGAGCTTAAACATGGAACGATTGCCTTGATTGAAGAAGGTACACCTGTCATAGCCCTTGCTACTCAAGCAGGCGTCAACCTAAGCATCCGTGGTAATGTGAAGGAAGTGGTTGCCCGTGGCGCCAACCCTTGCATCATTTCCATGAAGGGTCTGGAAGAAGAGGATGATCGTTTCGTCATCCCGGAAGTGAATGAACTATTAACACCCCTTATCTCTGTTATCCCGCTGCAGCTCATTGCCTACTACGCAGCCTTGCACCGCGAATGTGACGTGGATAAACCGCGTAACCTTGCGAAAAGTGTAACGGTTGAGTAAGTGGGAATGAATGCAATGTAGATTATGAAAAGTTGCGAAGCTTTACCCCTTTGGCTATGATTAGCCAAAGGGGTATTTTTTATATTTAAAACAACGGGAACCTCCCAAGTTGACAAGTGGATTAGAAGACCGAGGTAATAAGAATCGGTGGCAGTGTAATGCAGTCTATCAAATCCATCAGTAGGTAGTCATGGCATTTAGAGCAATGTTAATGATCTTCCGATGGTACATTGTTGAAAGAAACCCGTATTGAATTTAGGGGATGTTGAAAATGAAGTCTTCATAAAAATTTTTTTATTTAGGAGAGAATAGCATGGAAGTCTTTGCAGAATTTTTAGCGAATATCGATAACCCGCAACATAGGGAACGAACGGAAGAAGTCCTGGCTTGGGTAACTAAGAAATTTCCAAATCTAATGTCGAAGATTGCGTGGAATCAGCCTATGTTTACCGATCATGACACATATATCATTGGCTTTAGCGTAGCCACACATCATTTGGCTGTTGCCCCTGAAAAGGCAGGGATCGATCATTTCTCTGATGAAATCGTGCAGGCTGGCTATGATCACACCAAGCAGTTGGTACGTATCAAGTGGGACAGTCCGGTTGATTACCCATTACTTGAGAAAATGATAGAGTATAATATTTTTGATAAGGCAGACTGTTCAACTTTTTGGCGGAAATAAAAAAATGATTATTAAGGGTGAAAACCAACAAATAGATTTAAAAAACAGCTGCCATTGCAGCTGTTTTTTATTACCTATGATTTAAAATAAATTTTAAGATCAAAAAACCTCACGAAATAGGAAGCAGAATCGTAAAAGTAGTTCCCTTTTCGAGTTCGCTTTTTACGGATATGGTCCCTTCATGCATCTCTATAATCCTTTTTACGATCGATAGCCCTAAACCGCTGCCGCTTTTTGAACGTTCCCTTGCCAGGTCGGCTTTATAGAATCGCTCGAAAATATGGAACTGGTCTGTTTCGGAAATGCCGATTCCATTGTCGGATATCGTTATGGATGCCAGGCTATCAATCTGTTGTAATCGAATCGAGATCTTTCCGCGATGGCCGGTGAATTTGATGCTATTGTGTATTAAATTTGTCCATACTTGGCTCATCAAATCCTGGTCTCCAACTATTCGAATCTTTTCTAGGGATATGTCCAATTCGAGTTCTTTGTCCAACCAAGCGGGTTCACAAGCCAAAATAATGGTCCTTATTTGCTGATCCAGCCGGAAATCTGTCCTATCAAAAGGATGATGCTCAGATTCAAGGGATGTAAGCTTTAGAAGGTTATCGCTTAATTTGGATAATCTCCTGCTCTCTGTTTCTATTATATTAAGATAATGATTTCGTTCTTCGATTGTCAGCATATTAACTTGAAGTGCTTGGGCAAATCCTACAATGGAGGTAAGAGGCGACTGTATTTCATGTGAGACATTAGAGATGAACTCCTGCCGCATTTCTTCCATTTGCTTCAATTGCTTGGCCATGTGATTGAAGTGGTTAATGATGTCGGTCATTTCGTTTCTCTTGTCCATATTAAAATCCAGTTGTACATTATAATCGCCATTTGCTATTTTCCTTAAGGCATCTATGATCTCGAGGTAAATATTTACCCGTTTATTATGATGGATAGCATGGATAAGGTGACCAATTAATATCATGATTGCGATGCTTGTCACGATTGTAGCCAGATAGCGAACATAATCGGTTAACCTTAAGGGCAAAAGCTCAATGATATAGTACCCGGCGGAAAAGGAAATTGAAATAAACGTTACAAAAAACAGCATGCCAAGCATTTTTTTGAAAAATCGATTGCCTCTCATCTCGTTATCTCCAAACGGTAGCCCAATCCCCAGATCGTTTTAATCCGGAAGGGGAAATCCGATTCGGGAAACCGTTCCCTCACTCTTTTTATATGAACATCGACAGTCCGTTCATCACCTTCATAATCATAGCCCCAAATGTCTTCGATAAGATCTTCCCTGGAAAAAGTTTTTCCAGGATAGCTTGCTAATTTAAACAGCAATTCGAATTCTTTTAATGGAATCGTATATGCCTGTTCTTTGAATGACATTTCATGCGTGTTGCGATTCATTTTTAATTCGCCGATATTTAATGTTTGTGAAATAGTGATTTTATACCGTTTTAATAAAGCCTTTATTCTAAGAACCAATTCGATCGGTTCAAATGGCTTTACAAGATAATCATCTGCCCCAAGCCCGAATCCTTTTACTTTTTGTGTTGTTTCCCCTTTTGCAGTCAGCATTAAAATGGGGATATCACTAAATTCCCGTAACTCTTTGCATAATTGCCATCCATCCATGTTAGGCATCATAATATCGATGACTGCCAAATCGATTTTCACTTTTTCCATTACTTTCAATGCTTGCATTCCATCTGAGGCTTCATATAGATCAAAGCCTTCTTTTCTTAACAACAGGTTTATAAGTTCGCGGATATGTGCATCATCATCGACTATCAATATTTTTGTCATCCTTCTTCTTTCCTTTCGGCGAATTAGGCCAGGTCAAGCTTGTGCAACTGCTGTTGGGCAAATTCGCGATATAATGAGTGCGTATTATATAGCTCTTTATGTGTTCCGCTGCCTGTTATTTTCCCTTTTTCAAGGAAGATGATTTGATCTGAACCGATAACGGTCGATAGGCGGTGGGCGATGACTATTGTTGTTCTTCCTTTCATTAAATGATTTAATGCCTGTTGAACCACTTTTTCTGATTTGCTGTCCAGGCTGGAGGTAGCTTCATCCAGCATTAATATTTTCGGATTTCTTAAAAATGCACGGGCGATTGCAATTCTTTGTCTTTGACCGCCTGATAATTTCATGCCCCTTTCACCGACCTCTGTATCATATCCGTTCGGAAGCTCAGAAATGAATTGATCTGCATACGCCATTTTAGCCACTTGATTTAATTCTTCATCTGTTATATCCCGATCGATGCCATAACAAATATTATCTCGAATTGTACCGGATACAATCGGGCTTTCTTGTGAAACATATCCAATCTGGCTTCTCCATGAAAGCAGGGTGAAGTCATTTATGGATGTCCCACCTATGGATATGGACCCTTCCTGTGGTTTGTAGAAACGCTCGAATAATGAAAAAAGGGTCGTTTTTCCGCTTCCGCTCGGGCCGACTATTGCAGTGACCTTACCGGCCTCAACGTTAAAGCTTATATCTTTAAGTACCTGTTCTCCATTATTGTAACTATAGTTCAGGTGATCCACGCTGATGGATTGACTCATATTTTGAACGGGCTGCTTCGCATCTTCTTCCTCCGCAGAATCCAGAATGGAAATGATGCGCTCTGTTGCACCCGTTGCTTTTTGGAATTGTGTAAAGAAACTGGCTAATTGAGCCATTGGCATGATTATTTGGAAAAGATACATGATGAATGCAACTAGAGCTCCAGCAGTCAGGGCCCCTGAAGAAACACGCATTCCCCCATATCCTAAAATCAGGACGAGTAATGCCATCATGACAAAACTCATTAGCGGCGCAATCAACGCTTGGATTTTTGCCTCTTTTAATCCGAATTGAAATAATTTCTGAATTCCTTTTTGGCCATTTTGATATTCCGAATCTTCTGCATTAGATGCTTTAACAAGACGTATTTCCGTTAGAACCTGCTGAAGGACTGCGGTGAAGCTTGCTGTCTCGTCCTGCATCCCTTTAGATATTTTGTGCATTTTTTTCCCTAGCGGCATTAATATCAAAACAGAGAGTGGAATTGCGGTGAACATCAATAATGTCATTTTCCAATCGAGTACGAATAATACGATCATGGAACCTACGATGGAAATGATTCCTGTAACGAAATTAGAGAGATGTTCAGAGATTAATCCCTTCACTACAGTTGTATCATTTGTCATTCGGCTGACTGTTTCTCCCGATGGATGATCATCAAAATAACTAATGGGTAATACGAGTAATTTTTTCCATAGTTGATCGCGGATACCTGCCACTACGGATTGACCGATCCGATTTAATAAATAGATGGAAAATCCACTGGCCAATGCTTGAACAATGATGGCAACAACGAGAAGTGTGATTCTTTCAGCGTTTAGTGAACTGACTGAAAAATCATTGATTAGATTTTTTGTGAATAATGGGACTAATAAAGCTACACCTGTTGTGCCTAGGCTTAATGCTAATGCAATCCCTATCATTAGTTTGGAAGGCTTCGTTTGTTGGACCAATCGAATGAACTGGCGCCATCCTTTTTGTTTTTTTGCTTCTGACATATGTAAATACATCCTTTCTCGATTTTCATTACAGAGAAGTATATAAAGAAGTTATGAATTGAATATGAACGAGTCTTAGTTAACCCACAAAAATTTTGGTGAGACCTTTTCTGAATGATGATGAAAAAAATGTGGCAGACACTTAAAATAGTGTCGGCTTTTTTTCATGAAGATACAAGGAAATTAAATATTCGATGGTTAACGGTAAGGAATATGTGTAAGGATCTCAAGTCTATGACTTATAGGTAAAAAGATATAGTGATATCTTGATTTTTATTTCATTTTTAATAATAAATACCTATATAGGCTAAAAACTTACCGGTTTTAACCGATTAAATATGGAGATACAAAAAACAGTATAAGTTAGGTGGAAAAAATGATTATTTTGAATGAGTCCATTGTGTCGCCAATTCTTCTAAAGGTGTTAGAGGAACAGCAAATTCCAGTATTGGAACAAGGGCAATGGGGAGACACATTAACATCAGAAAAGCTAAACATTCAAAAGGATACAGAATTTTTCAAGTCCATGGAAAAGGACAAAAGAATTCTTACAAACTCTGAAAATGGCATAACACTATTAGGTCATTTTCAACCGAATAGCAATGAATACATTTGGTCAAAGTTATTGAAGGATAAGAGTCAGGTACGAAATTTGACGAAATCTTTATATCCTGATTTCTATTTCCAAGATATCGATTTATCCATGATAAGTGAGCTGGATAAAAATCAAATACCATTTCCGGTAGTTATCAAACCCAATATTGGCTATTCAAGTGTAGGTGTGCACAAAGTAAAGAATGAACAGGATTGGGATATGGCCGTGAACCAGCTTAAAGCGGATTTACTTCATTCGGATGGATTATATGATTCAGAAGTGGTCGGTTCCCAGACCGTTTTAATAGAAGAGTGGATTCAGGGTGAAGAGTATGCCATTGATGGTTATTACAATCAAGATGGTGAACCGGTCATTTTGAATGTCTTCAAACGATTATTCAAGGATGAATACGATACTTCCGATCGAATTTATTATACTTCGAAGTTGGCCATTGATGAAATCTATCATGATGCATTGAAGTTCATGAAGAATATCCAAAGGGTACTTCCGCTTAGGAATTATCCTGTACACTTTGAAATCCGCAAAAAGGGAAACCGGGTGATACCCATCGAAATCAATCCCCTGCGTTTTGCTGGGGCGGGTACAACGGATCTAGGTTACCATGCCTATGGAATGAATATGTATGAACACTATTTTTCAGGAACGAAACCCGATTGGAATCGGATATTGGAAGAGATGGACAATCGAATATATAGCTTTTTCTTTGCAGAGGTTCCGCTTGAAATAAATCCGGAAGATGTTGCACGCATTGATCATGATGGACTTTGTCATGAATTCGAGCAGGTTTTGGAATATAGGCAGCTTCCTTTTCAAAATGACCGGAGCATGGCCATCATCTTTTATAGAAGTGAGGATTTAAATGAAAATCTCCAATTGCTTCATTTGGATTTAATACCATATTTGACTATAAAACAACTGGTTTTCAACTAAGGGGGCATGGAAATGAGATTTTCAAAGCTGAATCCTAAAAAATCTCTATTGGCAAAACTATTCTTGTTTTATATTATTCCTTTCGTGATTTTCGCAGGGGCCATGGGCCTTTGCTTTTCCTATATTACTAATAAAATGATCAATGAGAATGTCCTTCCGCAATTCGATGAACGCCTTTCTGAAAATGCCCACAGTTTAGCAGCGAGCCTCAATCCCACTTTGATAAACAAAGCTTCCGAACGGGGCGAAGAGATTAAGCGGAAACTGGATGCCTTTGTTGAAGATAAAGAAGGAATTGAATATGTTTATGTTTTGAAGCGGGAGAATGATGCCGACATGATTGTAGCCTTGAGCGGCAGTGATGACTATATGGTGGAATCCCCCTTCACACCGGAACAGGCAAAATCGATAAATGGAAGCGAAGACATCTTGAGTGAAATATATAAAGATAAGTGGGGAACACATAAGTCGTACTTTACGCCGATCGAAGGAACCGACGCGATTGTCGGAATCGATATGGATGCAAGCTTCATTGATGAATTGAAAAGCACAATGATATTCTATAATATCTTATTTCTTGCAAGTGCTGTTATATTGGGTGTGCTATGCGCCGTTGTCATCGGGAAAAAGATCTCGGGACCCGTCAATGAACTTGTTGGTTACACGAATGAAATGGCAAAAGGGGACTTAAGTAAATCGATTCCCGTTGGCAGAGAGGATGAGATTGGCGATCTGTCAAATGGATTCGAAGATATGAGATTAAGTTTGTCCCATATTATCCAGAATGTCCGTGAACACGCCCAAACGATGAATCAAACGACAGTTTCCATTCAGCAATCCTTTGAAGAGATGGTGGAATCCTATGGCCAGATAGTGACGGGGACAACGGAAGAAGCAAAGGCTTCGGAAGAACGTGCCCATCATATTGACCGGATTTCCAATATGATCAGTGACTTAACGGATACGATCCGTTTAATGAACGAGCAAACGAATGAAATGAATGAATTTACGATGCATGCAAATACACTTGCTGAACAAGGGAGTCAACAAGTGCAAGATGTAACGAGCCAGATGGATAAAATCATGGAAAACGGCCAAGCGAATAAAGCCAATTTGGTGAGCCTGGAAGAGGATGTAGTGAAGATAAATGAAGTGATTGGCCTAATAAGGGTGATTGCTTCCCAAACGAACCTGCTGTCCCTGAATGCGTCCATTGAAGCGGCACGGGCGGGGGATGCTGGCAGAGGTTTTGCCGTAGTAGCTCAAGAGGTGCAAAAATTGGCTGTGCAAACCGATGAATCCATCGATATCATTTCAGAATCGATTATGCGGATTAATGAACAAACAGCCAAAGTCATCCAAAATAATGATGAGAGTTTTCAGGATATACTAAATGGTGTCTCCTTAGTGGAAAACAATGGCGAGATTTTCAATAAGATATTCGAATCCGTAGAGAAATTGCTGAAAGGCACAGAACGATTGGCCGTACATTCGAAAAAAATCAATGAGTCTTCGGATGAAAGCCTGGCATCCATACAGGAAATTGCGGCGATTTCCGAAGAAGGAGTCGCAACAATGGAGCAAATCTCGGCAGCTGCCATTCAACAAAGTACCATAATGGCTGGACTGAAGGAACAAAATGAAGATTTAGCAAAAGAATCGGCGATTTTAGAAGAAATGGTAGAAAAGTTCAATACGGAAAAATAAATATTTGAAGTAAACATCTACAAAAACCTTTCGTTATAACGAGGGGTTTTTGTTTGGGGTAATGCATGTGAGCGTTCATGTTGACCGAGGGCTGTAAGTGATAGCGACTTTGGTTACTGCTTGATTTTTAATAGAATTGAGAGAGTATTAAAAATTGCTGGAAAAAAGTTTCCCCAAACTATTTGCAATCGCTACCATTTAATGTTATGCTTAGTCTTAATTATTTTTGTTCGGTACTAAGGATACTAAAAGTACTACTTTTCGTTTTCGATGATGACTTAGAGCAAGGATAGTAATACATTGTGCTTAGATGCACTAGGAGGCAACAACAATGGAACAAGGTAAAGTAAAATGGTTTAACGCAGAAAAAGGTTTTGGATTCATCGAACGCGAAAACGGAGACGACGTATTCGTACATTTCTCAGCTATCCAAAGCGAAGGTTTCAAATCTTTAGACGAAGGCCAAGAAGTTACTTTTGAAGTAGAACAAGGTCAACGCGGACCTCAAGCTTCTAACGTTCAAAAAGCATAATTTCAATAACAAAAAAAGACGGATCCCTTTTAAAGGGTCCGTCTTTTTTTGTTTTGTGAAAATACATAACAAAAAACCCTGCTAAACGATAAGCAGGGTAAATGGTACAAGTAAAGTAAAACGCTTAAAAAGGTTTGACTAAGTATATCATAGTTTTTCTAAAAAATACTAAATTAAATATATTATACGTATCAAGGTAACGATAGGTAATTATTGAAATCACTGATTGAAGGGGCGTAAAGGAATTTATGTCGCTTCTTTTTTTTTCGCCTGAAGATCAGGAAGAGGAGAGTATGACTTTTTTGTAAGCAAAAAGGGAAACAAAAAAACGATGGCCCACATATAAAAACATATGGGCACTTTCATTAACTTTGGGAAGGGGAAAAGATTCTTATCATTCAAATATGGATTTGAATATTCAGGGAATTATGTTATATTATAATCAAACGAACATTTGAATGAGAGGTGTGAGAAGATGACGGAACTGAAAGATATATGTGATGTTCACCTGCATGATGAAGTGAAGGTCAATCGCATTCAAGAGGAAATGGGCCAGGTGGATATATCCAGCATGTCGAAGCTGTTTAAGGTTATAGGCGATGAAAATAGGGCGAAGGTAGCTTATGCGCTCTGTACGGACGAGGAATTGTGTGTGTGCGATCTGGCCAATATCATTGGTGCTTCGATGGCGACGACGTCACATCATCTTCGTACCCTTTATAAACATGCAATCGTAAAATATCGAAAAGAAGGTAAGTTGGCTTTTTATTCTTTGGATGATCACCATATTAAGCAATTGATTCTCATTGCATTAGAACATCAGCAGGAGGTAAGGGTCGATGGCTGAATCCCCAATGAAAACATATCGTATCCAGGGTCTATCCTGCACGAATTGTGCGGCTAAATTCGAGAACAATGTCCGTGAACTAGAGGGTGTGAAGGATGCCAAAATCAACTTTGGCGCCTCGAAGATATCGGTACAGGGCAGCACGACCATTGAACAGATTGAAAAGGCGGGAGCTTTCGATAACCTGAAGATCCGCGGTGAACAGGAACAGGTAACTCAAAAAGAACCGTTTTGGAAGCAAAAGGAAAATATTAAAGTGTTGTTTTCGGTTATCTTATTGCTGGTCAGCTGGATATTGGATAATCGATATGCTGATGGAAACATCATGCCGGTATTCGGTTATGCGGCTGCAATCATAGTTGGAGGATATTCATTATTTGCCAATGGTTTGAAAAACCTTGTACGGCTTCGCTTTGATATGCACACCCTTATGACGGTAGCCATTATCGGGGCGGCCGTGCTTGGTGAATGGGGCGAGGGTGCGACCGTCGTCATTCTATTTGCGATAAGTGAAGCATTGGAAAAATATTCGATGGATAAAGCACGTAATTCCATCGAATCATTAATGAACATCGCACCTAAAGAAGCTTTGATCCGCAGAGGGCATCATGAAATGATGGTTGCTGTTGACGAGATTGAAGTGGGCGACATCATGATCGTTAAACCTGGTCAAAAGCTTGCAATGGATGGCCGGATCATAAAGGGCGCCTCGACACTTAATCAGGCAGCCATTACTGGTGAATCAGAGCCGGTTTTTAAAACGGTTGAGGGTGAAGTTTTTGCCGGAACCTTAAATGGTGAAGGGCTGCTCGAAGTGGAGGTCACGAAGCGGGTCGAGGATACGACGATTGCAAAAATCATCCACCTTGTTGAAGAAGCACAGGCCGAAAAGGCTCCTTCCCAAGCCTTCGTGGATAAATTCGCGAAATTTTATACGCCGGCCATCATGCTCATTGCCCTGGCCATTGCGGTATTACCGCCGATCGTGATGAACGGGGATTGGAGTGAATGGATTTATCGGGGATTGGCTGTTCTGGTTGTCGGCTGTCCGTGTGCTTTGGTCATTTCTACGCCCATCGCCATCGTGACAGCAATCGGAAATGCTGCGAAACATGGTGTGCTGATTAAAGGCGGGGTCCATTTGGAGGAAGCGGGAGCCTTAAAGGCGATCGCGTTTGATAAAACGGGTACTTTAACAAAGGGCGTACCTGAGGTGACCGATTTCAAAATGTTATCTGATGTGTTGAATGAACAGGAAGTGCTGGCCATCGCCGCTGCTTTAGAAAGCAGATCACAGCATCCCCTTGCCACGGCCATTCTTCAAAAGGCGGAAACCTGCGATGTGGACTATCCTTCTTTATTGGTAGAGGATTTTACTGCGATTACCGGTAAAGGGATAAAAGGGAAAATTAATCAAGAAATCTATTACATTGGTAAACCCCACCTTTTTGTGGAAGAGGCAGGTTTCGTTTTCTCTGATGATGTGCTTAAATTAATCAGCGGCTATCAAAATGCTGGGAAAACGGTGATGGTGCTTGGCGATCAAGTAAAGCTCCTGGCACTCATCGCGGTGTCTGATGAAATAAGGGAAAGCAGTAAGGAAGCCATTAGGAAACTGCATGCTTTGGGAATTGAAAAAACGATCATGCTGACTGGCGATAATATCGGAACGGCAAAAGCGATTGGAGCGGCAGCTGGCGTTCATGAGATTGAGGCGGAGCTATTGCCGCAGGATAAATTGACCATCATCAAACGATGGAAACAAAAATACGATCGAGTGGCCATGGTAGGCGATGGTGTCAATGATGCTCCGGCATTGGCAGCTTCCACGGTAGGAATCGCAATGGGAGGGGCGGGCACGGATACGGCCCTGGAAACAGCCGATATTGCCTTAATGGGAGATGACTTATCGAAGCTGCCTTATACAATCCGCTTAAGCCGCAAAACATTAAAAATCATTAAGCAGAATATCACGTTCTCATTGGTGATTAAAGTCCTGGCCTTATTATTGATAGCGCCGGGCTGGTTAACACTTTGGATGGCGATATTTGCCGACATGGGTGCGACGTTATTAGTTACATTGAACAGCCTTAGGTTATTGAGAATAAAAGAATAGAATAATATGGGCTCCCTGGTGCATCTTAAGGTGCACCAGGGAGCTTTTATTTTGGGCTTTCCAATTGTTTCATGTGAAACTTTGCAAAATTTTGTTTAATTTTATCTTTTAGTAAATGGAAGTCCAATAAAAACATTTTGCTAAGGGCAGCAACCGTTATGCAAGCGATGTCTGGTATGGCTACAATGTGGCTGGCTTTTAGGCGGCATGACAGTTTGTTTAAGTATAATATAGGGAGTAAGTATGTACGGAAGGGATTTGAAATGATGGAATTACAGCAGAGGGCAATCTTGGTTGGAGTCAATCTCAACGGTTCAAAGGATTTTGAGTATTCGATGGAGGAATTGGCCAATTTAACGGAAGCATGTGACGTAGAGGTTGCAGGAACCATCACACAAAATTTGCATCGGGTGAACTCATCACATTTTATCGGTACGGGGAAGATCGAGGAAGTGAAAAATCTCGTTGAGCATAAAGAAGCTAATGTCGTCATTTTTAATGACCAGCTCTCTCCTTCGCAGCTTCGTAATCTGGAGAGGGACATGGATTGCAAGGTGATTGACCGGACAATCTTGATTCTGGATATTTTCGCGCATCGGGCGAAAACGAAGGAAGCACAGCTTCAAGTAGAAGTGGCAAAGCTGCAATATATGCTCCCGCGTCTCGTTGGTTTAAGGGAGTCATTAGGGCGTCAGAGCGGCGGGGTCGGTACAAACAAAGGTGCAGGTGAAAAGCAGTTAGAGCTTGACCGCAGGAGGATCGAGGAAAATATAAGTGTCTTGAATAAAGAACTGGAAGACCTTGTTGCACACAGGCAAACGCAGAGGAAACAGCGGAAAAAGAATGCAGTCCCTGTCGTATCCTTAGTCGGTTATACCAATGCTGGTAAATCTTCGATCATGAATGCACTGATTGAGATGTTCCATCCAAATGCCGAGAAGCAGGTGCTGGAGAAGGATATGCTGTTCGCTACGCTTGAGACGTCAGTCCGAAACATTCCGCTGCCGGATAAAAAGGAATTCTTATTGACGGATACGGTGGGATTTGTGTCTAAATTGCCGCATCATCTAGTGAAAGCATTCCGATCCACATTGGAAGAAGTGGTAGAAGCAGATCTGTTGATTCATGTTGTTGATTTTTCCAATCCTAATCATGAGCAGCAAATGGAGATAACGGAAAAGACTTTAAACGATATAGGCATTAAAGGGATTCCGACGATCTTTGCGTATAATAAAGCGGACCTTACCGAGTTGGATATCCCTCAGGTGAATCGTGGCTCTGTATATATGTCAGCAAAAAACAAAGTTGGCATCGAGGAACTGATAAATCAAATTCGCAAGCATATTTTTGTCGACTATACTCACTGTGAAATGCTGATTCCATTTGATCAAGGGCAGCTTGTTTCTTATTTCAATGAAAATGGACATATAACGGAAACGGAATATGAGGCAATCGGATATCGATTAAAGCTTGAGTGCAAGAAAACGGATTATGAGAAATATAAACGATACGTTATACATCCGGAATGAACCTTCCTGTTGATAATTTGTTAATGGGTTGTTGATAAGTGGAAAAGTCGATTCGTTAATGTGGATAACTTTTGGTTAAATGCCTCTGTTCTGCAAAAACAAAGAGAATAACGCTATATGATATGTGAATAAGTTGTGGATAAAAGTGAAAAGACCCAGGAAACCAAGATTTTCGTTTCTGGGCTTTTTTTTATGTGGACAAAGTGTTGATAAGCAGGTAATCGGAATAAGTCAGTCAAAAATATCAGTAAGTATGATGAAAAGTAAGTTTGGATGTAGAAAAATGACGAGGTTTATCACTTATTGTTAGGAAATATAACATGAATATTACATATTGCAAATTCAATGTCTGGAAATACTTTACACTTTGTATAATGTATCTTGCTTTTTAACATTATAGAATAAATAATACTCAATTCTCCGATTTATCATCAGGATTTGAGTTTTTAAGATTAGTAGGGGGGGCTTTTGTGATAGAAGGAAGCAGGGTCCGAGGCGTGACCAGTGAGAGAATGAGAGAGAAAATAGTAAACAAAATGAGAGACTTTTGGCTGGGAAATCGCCATGACCTGTTAGGTGATTAAATTGATGGAAACCATGTTGGCAATGCTTTCAATCGTTTAAATATGAGGATAGTAGAGAGAATGCACGCAATTCCTCCCTTTTTATTTTTCAAAAATAAATGTTTGGAAGGAGAAATAGTGGATGAGTATGACGAGCCCGTTAAAAGGTGGTCTAGAGATTAACTTTCAGGAAGCGGAGAGGGGATTATCCCCAAGGGAAGCTTTTGAAGAATCGAATCGATGTTTATACTGCTATGATGCCCCATGTATCCAAGCCTGTCCGACCGGAATAGACATTCCCGGTTTTATCAAGAAGATAGCTTCAGGTAATTTTAAAGGGTCGGCCAGGACAATCATGACGGCCAATCCTGTCGGTGCCAGCTGTGCGCGGGTATGTCCGACTGAAGAGTTATGTGAGGGGGCATGTGTCCTGAACCATTCTACAAAGCCGATCATGATCGGCAATCTCCAGCGTTATTCCACAGATTGGGCCATCCAAAATAAACAAGCCCTATTCAAGGCCGGGGAAAAGAATGGCAAAAAAGTTGCCATTGTAGGAAGCGGTCCGGCAGGCTTGTCTGCAGCAAGGGAGTTAGCCTTGCTTGGCTACAGTGTAACCATTTTCGAAGCTGAAAAGAATCCAGGCGGGTTAAATACTTACGGAATTGTATCGTTCCGTTTACCTCAGAGCATTTCTTATTGGGAAGTAGAACAAGTAAAGAGTTTGGATGTTGATATTAAAACGAATACACGGGTCGGAGTGGATGTTTCCGCAAATCAGCTGACTGCCGACCATGATGCGGTCATTTTAGCGATAGGCATGTCCGATGTCCCTAAGCTTGGGATTGAAGGGGAGGATTTGGCTGAAGTTTATGATGCAATCGAGTTCGTAAAGGCAACGAAAACAGGGACAATCACTGATAAATTCATTGGGAAGAAGATGGCGGTGATTGGGGCTGGAAACACGGCGATCGATGCCGCGACCTGCTCTATTCGCCTGGGCGCCGAACAGGTGAGCATTATTTATCGTCGTACCCAAAAGGAAATGACTGCCTATGATTTTGAATATGAGTTTGCCAAACAAGAAGGTGTCGGGTTTCACTGGCTAACTGCCCCTTCCAGGATCCTATCGGATGATAGCGGTCAGGTAACGGGTATCGAGTGCGTAAAAATGGTGCTTAGCGATGCAGGTGAAGATGGCCGGCGCCGTCCAGTCCAAATTACCGGATCAGAGTTCGTCATACCGGTCGATGGCGTCATTCGTGCCATAGGCCAATCCAGGTATGTAGGATTGATTGAACAGTTCGGCATTCAACATGATGATGGCATCGTAACATTGGAGGGTGATTCCTACAGGACATCGAATGAAAAGATCTTTGCGTGCGGTGACGTGATCTTCGGAAAAGGCCAAGGTGAGGCAATGGTTGTATCAGCTGCCCAGCAAGGGAAAAAGACAGCCTATGAAATTGACTCGATTTTGATGGGCGAAGCGGTGGATATTGCTTAAATAACTATGAAAATTAGGAGGCTTATCATGGCTGATTTATCAATTGATCTTGCGGGTATTAAATCTCCCAATCCTTTTTGGCTTGCTTCAGCACCACCTACTAATTCGGGTTATCAAGTTCAGCGTGCATTTGAAGCTGGCTGGGGAGGAGCAGTTTGGAAGACTTTGGGTGAACCCATCCTGAATGTCTCATCACGTTTTGCAGCGGTCAGTTTTAATGGACAAAGAGTTGCCGGGTTCAACAATATAGAATTGATAACGGACCGTCCGCTGGAAGTGAATCTGAAAGAAATATATGAAACGAAGAAGAGGTTCCCTGGTCATGCAATCATTGCATCGGTGATGGTGGAGCCACAACAGGAAAAGTGGCATGAGATCATCAAACGCATAGAAGATGTAGGGGTCGATGGTTACGAGTTGAACTTTGGCTGCCCGCACGGTATGGCAGAGCGTGGGATGGGAGCTGCTTCGGGACAGGTTCCCGAACTGGTTGAAAAGCAAACATACTGGGCGAAGGAAGCTGCATCCAAACCCGTCATCGTCAAGCTTACGCCCAATATAACCGACATTACGGTTACGGCTGAAGCGGCGGTGCGCGGCGGGGCGGATGCAATAAGCATGATCAATACGATCAACAGCTTGGCAGGAGTGGATATCCATTCATGGAATACGATTCCACATGTAGGCGGCAAGGGTGCTCACGGAGGGTATTGCGGTCCCGCTGTGAAGCCGATTGCTTTGAATATGGTGGCAGAGTGTGCAAGGAATAAAATGATCAATGTTCCCATTTCGGGAATTGGAGGCATTTCAAATTGGCAGGATACGGTGGAATTTTTGCTGATGGGTTCGACTGGAGTGCAAATTTGTACGGCTGCCATGCATCACGGTTTTAGAATAGTTGAAGACTTGATCGATGGCCTGTCCAATTATCTTGATGAAAAAGGGATATCCTCCGTGATGGATATTGTCGGTAAGTCCGTACCGCGCTATTCCGACTGGGGGAACTTAGATCTTAATTATAAGGTCGTTGCGCGCATTAATAATGATGTGTGCATTAACTGCAATAAATGCCATATTGCGTGTGAAGATACATCTCATCAATGTATTGATATGTTAAAGGACACGTCAGGCAGCTCATTCTTAAGAGTGCGCGAAGAGGATTGCGTAGGCTGTAATCTTTGCTCGATCGTCTGTCCGGTCGATGGGGCGATCGATATGATCGAATTGACAAATGAATTACCGCCAATGACGTGGAATGAACGCCAATCGTTCCTTGGGGGCATAAGCAGTGAAAGTGTTGATTTCGTAAAATGATGGAGGGGTCGAAATGAAGAAACTTATTAAAAATGGAACGATTGCAACGGCTGCGGATACGTATCAAGCGGATATATTGATTGAAAATGAGAAGATTGCAATGATTGGCAAGGGCCTGACGGCTGAGGGGGCTGAAATCATTGATGCAAAAGGCGCATATATTTTTCCGGGGGGCATTGATCCGCATACCCACCTTGATATGCCGTTTGGCGGGACAACGACAAAGGATGATTATGAAACGGGTACAATCGCTGCTGCGTATGGAGGCACGACAACGATCATCGATTTTTGTCTGACCGAAAAAGGGGTGCCTTTAAAGAAAGCAATTGAAACATGGCATGAAAAGGCCAATGAAAAAGCGGCCATAGACTATGGTTTTCATTTAATGATCAGTGAGATTAATGATGATGTATTGGCTGAGTTGCCAAGTATCATCGATAATGAAGGAATTTCCTCCTTTAAAGTGTTCATGGCTTACAAGAATGTTTTTCAAGCGGATGATGCCACGCTATACCGCACTTTGCTGCAAGCGAAGGAACTTGGCGCACTTGTCATGGTTCATGCTGAAAATGGTGATGTCATCGATTATCTTACAAAGCAGGCGCTTGCTGAAGGTAACACCGATCCAATTTACCATGCACTGACAAGACCGCCGGAGCTTGAAGGGGAAGCAACTGGACGTGCAGCTAAACTGACGGAAATGGCAAATGGCCAGCTCTATGTCGTTCATGTCACCTGTGAAGAGGCGGTTGAAAAGATCACTGAGGCAAGAAATAAAGGGGTGGATATTTGGGGTGAGACTTGTCCGCAATATTTGGTTCTTGACCAGTCATATCTTGAAAAGCCCCATTTTGAAGGATCTAAGTATGTATGGTCCCCGCCGTTAAGGGAGAAGAAAAACCAGGAAGTGCTATGGAATGCTTTGAAAACGGGGCAGCTGCAAACGATCGGCTCCGATCAATGCTCTTTTGATTTTAAGGGACAGAAGGAACTTGGACGTGAAGATTTCACGAAAATACCGAACGGCGGCCCAACGATTGAGGACCGCATGAGCATCCTCTTTTCTGAAGGGGTCATGAAAGAGCGCATTACCTTGAATCAATTCGTCGACATGACCTCTACGCGTGCTGCCAAACTATTTGGATTATTCCCTAAGAAAGGGACGATTGCAGTAGGCTCGGATGCAGATATTGTCATTTTTGACCCGAAAGTTGAAAGATCCATTTCTGTAGATACTCATCACATGGCGGTGGATTATAATGCGTTTGAGGGTATGGAAATTAAGGGTGAACCGGTTTCCGTTTTATCGAGAGGTCAATTCGTCATTAAAGACAAGCAATTTGTAGGCGAAGCTGGAAAAGGGCAATTTTTGAAACGGGCAAAATATAATGCGGCGCTGACGCCGGATACCGGGAAAAAGCTTACAGTCTAAAAACTTCGGTAAGGAATCTTGCAAATTAATTTAGGGGGATTTTTATGAGTGAGAAGAAAGATTATTTAAAGTCTCCCGATTTGCTGCCTATACCCCATAGTGAGAAAAACATAAGTGCAGCCGGATTTGGTTTCATTTGGGTGGGCATGGCTGTAGTATTGGCCGCCTTCGCGATAGGTGGGAACGGTGTTCAAAGTTTGTCCTTAGGCTGGGTCGTTCTTGCAACGGTCATTGCCTGTGTGGTTCTCGGCTTTTTGATGACAATGACAGGGGATATCGGTGTTGAACATGGAATATCATTCCCAGTCTATATGAGGGCGCCGTTCGGTACGATTGGCACCCACATCCCTTCGGTTGTACGCGGTTTTGTAGCGTCATGCTGGTTCGGCCTCAATACTTACTTTGGAGCCACTGCAATGAACGCTATCTTTACCACTCTTTTTGACTTTGATAATTGGTTTATCTGCTTCCTCATTTTTGCCGTTTTACAATTAGTCAACACGGCAATGGGAATAAAGTCGATTGAACGATTCGCCGATTTGGCGGCGCCCGTCATCATTTTAATTTCTGGCTGGATGTATTTCACCCTGTCCGATCAGGCTGTGGCCCAAGGAAGGGAGGTATGGTCCTGGATTGAGAGTCCGGTCACTGGCGGGGCTGCCGCAACGGCCTTCATGGTCGTCATTATGGCAAATATGGGATTTTGGGGCACGTTGACTGCAGATATGCCCACGCTTTCCCGCTATATTAAGGCACCAAAAAATGAAAAAAACTGGTTCAAGCGCAATAAGGGGCAAATAATTGGGAATATTATCACCTATCCCATCACCCAGACGTTCATGGTGATTATCGGAGCGGTTTCTTATATGGCTGTTTCCAATTATGATCCTGTAGTTGCCATACAGGGATCAGCAAGCGGAATTGCCCTCGGCGTCCTTTTGATCATGATCGTATTTGCTCAATGGTCGACGAATACCACGGCCAATGTCGTTCCCGCAGCTACCATTTTCTCCAATGTCTTGGGTCCTAAAATGCCATTTTGGGCGGGAGTCGTTGTAGCCGGGGTTATTGGGATAGTCGTTCAGCCATGGAGCCTGTTTGGCATCATAATAGAAGTTTTATTAATAATAGGTGGAATCCTGGCATCCATTGTCGGCATCCTGGTAGCGGATTACTATTTCCTTCGTAAACGGAGAGTGAATGTACAAGAACTCTATGAAAGTGAAGGCCAGTATAAGTACTTGAATGGAGTGAATTGGGCAGGAATCATTTCTTGGGTGATTGGAGGAATCGGTGCAACGATATTTTCAAATTATTCGTTTATTATCGGTTTCCTTCTCGGCGGTGCAAGTTATTTTATATTAGCTAAATATTGGTGGTTCAAGCGGTATGAACAAGCTGAAATCATCGATCCGAGCGATGAGAAATATTTAGGCATTTCAGTTGGAAGGGATTGGATAATCGGGAAAGGTCCAGAACTTGACGAAGAGATGGTTTTTACGGCTTCGACCGGCAAGGAGAACGTTTGAAAAAGGGGGAATGGAAATGTCCGAATATCAAGAATATCGCTTAGAAAGGGAACAAATCGATTTTTTGCTTGAAAGAGGATATCGAATCACCCGGGTTTCCGAAAGTTTAAGTGGAGCCTTTCTCGATTTTGAACTGATTGAAGGAACGAAGCAGGAATGGAAGCAATTGAACATCAAAACCCCGGAAGGAAGGAAATACTTCTCTACATTGCTTTTAAAAAAAAAATTGAATTGAAATAGTTATGGACCGGGCCTATTCCTCACGAATGGGTCCTTTTTGGTCGAGTTTTTTGTAGAATTTTGACGTTAGATTTTCTGACAAGTGTCTGGAGATTTAAGGGTTGTCCGTTTATAATAGATTTTAAAGCAGTTTTATAAAAGGATGTGGTTGGATGAATACATCGATTACAATCGAGGAAATTCTAACACGCAAGCATTTTAATCTGACGGATATAATTGCGGGCAGCAGTGGGATAAAGCGTCAAGTGAAGTGGGTCCACTGCATGGAGGTCACCCAAATCAGCCATTTGTTAAATGGAAACGAACTGATACTGACTACCGGTTTAGGGTGGAAAGACTGCGATGACACTTTTCTATCCTACTTAAGACAGTTAATAGAATGCGAGGCAGCTGGACTCTGTATAGAGATTGGCGCCAACACGATGGCAGTGCCGCAATGTGCCATCGATCTCGCTAATGAACGGCAATTCCCTATCATCCTATTTCATGAAGAAGTCCCTTTCGTGGAAATCACGCAGGATATACATTCCCTTATCATCAATAAACAATATCAGATGATCTCCAACTTAGAGAACTACTCACAGCAGTTAAATAAAAATCTCCTCGAAATTGACCATTATGAACCAATTCTAAAATTTCTCCACAGCTATTTAAATGTACAGGTTATTCTTATCTTTAATGAAAATGATATAGCCACCATTCCAAAAATTAAGAAAAAAACAACCTATCAAATGGTAGCGGACATATATGAAGAGAAGCGGAAATTGGATAAAACCGTTCTTGGACAGCCGATTCAAGTGCTCGGTGAAAATTATGCTGAACTGCTCATTTGCAGCAACGACAGGGAGTTGACGGATTTTGATTCATTGATTTTGGATCGAACGGCTACCGCATTGGCACAGCATCTATTAAGGGAGTTATATATAGAAGAAAAGAAAATGTCGGAAGAAAGTATATGGCTTACAAATTGGATTGAAGGTGAATATAGTGACGAAGCAATCCGGGAAAGGCTTTCCTATATTGATCCGAAAATGCAGTTGGATGGCGGAATTGTTTGCATTTGCAAACAACACCCAAAGTATAATAAGAATTCCGCAAAATTAGATGGAACCTATTTTAAGATCATGTTCAGAACTGTTTTTGAACAGTACGGCTTTCAGATATTCTCCATGGAAATACATCAGCATCTTGTTTTTATTTTAGGTGATAATCGTTCATCCGAAGATTGGAAATCAAGGGTTACAAGCGCGGTGGATCGAATCATGAAAATGGATGTAAGCGGGCGTAATCGTATGGGGCTGCTTTCCATTGGTTTTGGTAAGCATGTTCAAAGGTTAAGTGAGATTTATAAAAGTTATGAAACGGCCCGTGAGACCTTGCTGCTTCAGGATACGTTACCAGAGGATGACAGGAGCTTCTTTTATCAGGACTTACATATGCATCGCATGATTTCACTCATAAATAAACATGGCAATCTGGAGGAAACGGTATATGAATATTTAGGTCCTGTCATTGAATACGACAAGCAATACAATGGAGAGCTAATGCCTACCCTGAAGACATACCTTGCCTGTAACGGTTCTAAACAGGAAACATCAAAACAATTATTCATTGTCCGGCAAACGTTATATCATAGGCTTGAAAAATTGGAGAAACTGCTAGGTTCTGATTTTATGCGTTCCGATAAGCGTCTGGGCCTTGAATTCATGATTTTTGCATTGGACTTCTTACAATACAGCAGCAGGAAGGTCAGTGGGAAATATGTAGATAAATATATTGGGAGATGAAAAGATAGTAAGACTGAAGGGTGTCCAGGGGACATCCTTTTTTGAATGCAAAAGGGAGGCAGATAACAAGGTTAATGCTGACATCAAAATGGCCTATATAGCTCCTTGATGTCAGCATTCTTTATTAATATTCATCTTTTTTGGAAAGGCAGCGGTCACACTCCAAGAGGTAGGATTCAGCTTGTTCAATGATATGGGTCCCGCATTCTGCACATTGTTTAGGCGGCAGTGTCCTGAAGAATTCCAATGGGTTTTTGGTTTGCATGATGATTCCTCCTTATGATTTGGTTTAATCAGTCTTCGTGTTTGGAAAGGCAGCGGTCACATTCCAAGAGATAGGATTCAGCTTGTTCAATGATATGGGTCCCGCATTCCGAACATTGTTTAGGCGGCAGTGTCCTGAAGAATTCCAGTGGGTTTTTGGTTTGCATGATGGTTCCTCCTTTTTGATTTGGTTTTAATCAGTCTTCGCGTTTGGAAAGGCAGTGGTCACATTCCATCAAGTAAGATTCAGCTTGTTCAGTGATATGGGTTCCGCACTCCGAACATTGTTTAGGCGGCAGTGTCCTGAAGAATTCCAGTGGATTTATAGTTTGCATGATGGTTCCTCCTTTTTGATTCGCTTTAATCAGTCTTCGCGTCTGGAAAGGCAGCGGTCACATTCCATTAAGTAGGATTCAGCATGCTCGATAATATGGTCACCGCACTCAGGGCAATGTTTAGCAGGTATATTGTTAAAAAACTCAATGGATTTTTTCATTTGCATGATGATTTCCTCCTTTTAACATTGGATATATTTTCCTGTCACTTTATTCTTCACGTTTGGAAAGGCAGCGATCGCATTCCATCAGATAGGAATTTGAATGGTCCACATGTGTTTCACCACATTCCGGGCAATGTTTAAATGAATCGATTATGAGTAAATCTGATTGATTTGCTTGCATGTCTCGCTCCCCTTCTTTATAGTACAGTTTTTGATGTTTGTCTGTTGTTATAATACAGTATATACCCGAATTTGGAAAATGTATAGGTATTTTACAGAAAATTTGAAATTTTTTTCAGCCATAGTGTGAAAATCCCATTGGAAAGGGATTTATCATCTGTATATTTTTTTATTTTTCTCCATTGCAAGTAGGAAATGAAGGAAATAATGCTTTTTATAAAACGAAAAAACAATGGGGGAGTGAAGCGGACAAACAATTTTCAATGTGTTGAGTGGGGCATTAATATAACAGATGGGAAACAGGGAGTTGTGTGATTATTGAATGCTTGTTTCACAGTCGATGTAACATAAAAGTGCTTGTTCTAAAATGTCGGCAATATCCAAACGGCGGCGATTATATGTAAGTTCCTGTCTGTATGGTTTTAATACTTCAGTAAAGAGGTAACTTGCTAGTAGAAGTACAATAATGGGGGGTAGCATATGTCGAAAGCGATGATTATCGTCAATCCATCTTCAGGCAAGGAAAAGGCAGGGAAGATTTTGCCGAAAGCGGAAAAGGCACTAGGGGAACTTTTTGATGAGGTATGCGTTCGTAAAACGGAAGGAGAGGGGGATGCGACGGGTTTTGCAAAGGAGGCCTGTGCAGAAAGATTCGATGCTGTCATTTCCATGGGTGGTGATGGAACGGTGAACGAGATAGTGAATGGCTTGGGCGAGCAGCAGCATCGGCCTATCTTCGGGATCATTCCACTAGGAACCATCAATGATTTCGCCAGGTCTTTGGGAATACCACTGAATCCCAATGCAGCCATCGAGATATTTAAGGATATGCATATTAAGGAATCGGATATAGGGAAGATCAATGACCGTTACTTCATGAATGTGTTGGCCGTAGGGGCAATCGCGGAGGCCACCTATAATGTTTCCGTTGAACAAAAAACCCGTCTTGGATCTTTTGCCTATTTCATTGAAGGAGCAAAAGCGATCATTAAAAAGACTCCGTTTCCTTTAACGGTTGTACATGATCACGGGAAGTGGATGGGGGAGGCCCATTTACTAATTGCAACCATGACTAACTCTGTCGGCGGTTTTGAACAACTTGCACCAGAGGCGGAAGTGAATGATGGAAAGCTGCACACATTCATCATTAAGGATTTATCTCTTCCTCTCATCGTCAAGATCATTCCCAGTTTGATCAGGGGGGAGATCATGGGGAATGACGAAGTTGAATATATTAAAACATCCAAGCTCCATTTAACCACGTCAGAGGAACTTGCAGTCAATATCGATGGCGATGAAGGCTTTCTTCTTCCTTTCCAGGCAAATGTACTGCATAAACACATTCGTCTATTCGTCCCTGGAACTAAATGAGTCGTTTAGTCCCCACTTCATTCATCATGTGGGAAAAGCTGATCATGGTTTAGCCGATCAGCTTTTTCTTTGCGGTTGTTCATCGTAAACAATGTAAACTCCTTCGCTTTTGATAAAAGGTATCATTATTCAGAAGGATTCCAGGTTAGAATAGTTAATGCATGATTGACTGGGTATAAATATGTTACGCTTATAGTTATGATTATAGATGAGAGAGGAAGTTTGATGTTTGTATGGAGTTTTTTCTTGTTATATTAGCCCTTCTAATATTGATTGGAGTGTCTAATGTAATTAACCATTTTATACCCTTTATTCCTGTACCATTAATACAAATAGCACTCGGTGTCATATTGGCACTTTTACCCCTGGGTATGCATGTTGAGATGGAGACGGAATTATTTTTGCTATTATTCATCGCCCCCCTATTGTTCAATGATGGCAAAAATGTACCCCGAACAGCACTGTGGAAGTTGAGAGCACCCATTCTGATGCTTGCACTGGGCCTCGTATTCATAACGGTTTGGGCAGGCGGATATTTAATTAATTGGATGATCCCTTCGATACCATTGCCGGCAGCGTTCGCTTTGGCCGCCATTTTGTCACCTACGGATGTAGTGGCAGTAAGCGCTTTGGCGAGTCGGGTCAAATTGCCGAAGAGCATCATGCACCTTCTCGAAGGCGAAGGGCTGATGAATGATGCCTCAGGCTTAGTTGCCTTTAAGTTTGCCGTTGCAGCTACAGTCACTGGTGTTTTCTCCTTAGTCGACGCAACCTTCAGTTTCATATGGATTGCAATTGGTGGGTTTGTAGGTGGGGCGGTAATAGCTTTCATCATTATCAGGCTTCGCGTATTTCTTCGCCGTTTAGGGATGGAAGATGTCACGATGCATATGCTTATCCAAATCCTGACTCCTTTTATTATTTTCCTCGCTGTGGAACATTTCCACCTTTCTGGGATTTTGGCAGTCGTGGCTGGGGGAATTGTCCATGCCATTGAACGAGATCGGGAAATTTCACCAACAGTGGAACTTCAAGTTGTTTCAAAGAGTACATGGTCCGTCATTTTATATGTATTGAATGGTCTTGTATTCGTTTTGCTTGGCTTGCAAATCCCAAGCGTTGCGAAAACGATCTTTCAAGATCCAGCCTTCAATAATGGACAAGTGATCCTTTATATCGTGATCATTACACTTTTCCTTTTCGCTTTACGATTCATTTGGCTTACGGCTGCCTGGTCGATTGGCTGGATGACGAAAAAAGCGGGAGCCCAAAAACCGGACTTCAAAGCGGCCGGGATCATTACCATTTCCGGTGTTCGTGGAGCTGTAACGTTAGCGGGTTCGTTCTCGATTCCATATGTGTTGGCAGATGGAAGTCCTTTTCCTGAGCGTTCGTTAATCATTTTCATTGCAGCAGGTGTCATATTGCTGACACTGATTGTTGCGAGTGTATTCCTGCCAATCGTGGCACATTCGGAAGAAGAGGAAGTGGTGGATAAACAGGCTGACAAAACAAAAGTTGCGGCCATCCACTCACATCAAGCCGCTATTCGGGTGATTGAGTCCCAAATGACAGATGAAAACCGGGAAGCTGCTTTGTCGATCATTTCCAGGTATTGTACCAAGATCAATGAACTGTCCTATGTAGAACAGGAGAAAGAACCGGCTGCATTAAGGGAAGAAGAGAAGGAGCTTCGCTTCAAGGCACTTGAAGCAGAGCAAAGATTCCTGGATAAACTTATTAAGGATGAAAAAGTGGACCGGGAGACGGCGTATATATGCAAGGAATACATCCAGCGTATGGAAGGTGCCGTAACCAATCGATTGAAGTTCCGTTTTTTTAGGTCAGTAACGCTGTTCAGGAGAAGTATGCTGAGGGTTTTAAAATTATTTTTCCCTAATAAAAGTGAAATAAGAAAAATCAATCTTAAGAGATTAGAAAAGGTCAGGGATCTTAAAATCAGGATGTATAAAGCCGCCATCCAAGAGATACAGGCCGGAATTACAGCCGATAATCATAAGACATCCTCGATGATCATAGAAGAGTATAAAGTGTTGATTTTAAAATGCAAACGTGAGAACAGAGGCCGTACCCCTAATAAAATGGCTGAGTATGAAAGAGAACTGTTCTATAAAGCAATCCAGGCAGAACGGGACGAAGTGCAAGATATGTTTGAAAAACGACAAATCTCCCGTGATGTTGCCAACATACTCCGCCAGCAAATCAATTTACGGGAAGCATTGACAATCAATGAAAATACACATTGATTTTACGGAAGGAGCACTGCCGATTTATATTCAGCAGTGCTCCTTCTCGTTTGTGAAGGGAATATCGGACGGGGCATCGAATCATTAATGTATTGAATATTAATGAAAGAGAGTGTGAGTAATGGAAAAGGAAATCGAGACCATAACTTTAACGCCTTATATACCGGAACACCTTCACCAGCTTTCCCAGTTTTATTTACCGAATACACAAACCCCTTTTTCAGCACTGCCGGAAGAGTCACTGAAATATTGCCGGGAAGATTGCGACAGGTACCCTTTCGTAATATTGGCCAATGATATCCCAGTTGGCTTTTTCGTTTTACACATTGGCGAAAACATCACCCCTTTCACCAGCGATAAAAAAGCGATATTGCTCAGGGGATTTCTTGTTGATCAAAAACATCAGGGAAAAGGGATTGCGAAGAAAGCCTTGCAAAGCCTTCCAGAATTCGCAAAAGGGATTTTTCCAAACAAGGATTCGATCATTCTGGCAGTGGACGTCATGAACGTGAATGCAAAAACGCTTTATGCGAAATCGGGGTTTAAGGATACAGGCATTCAGAAGGAAGGCAGAAGCGGGTTGATGGAGATAATGGAATATAGATTGGATATGGGGAACAAGGATATCGAATAAGGGAGGAATAACAAATAAAATTGGCAAGTGGACTTTTCCAAAAGGGGAGGTCTTTTTTTGTCCAATTTGTTACAGGTTTCATTATGTAACCGATGATTTTAGAAGGGCTGCTTTTAATAATGCTGCTGCCTTATGGTACACTTTACTTATTGCAAAATCTTAATCGAGGTGTAGTCCTAATGAAAACAGTCGTAGTCGTAGGTGGAGGCATTACCGGTTTATCAACCATGTATTATTTACAAAAGACAGTTAAAGCGAGGAGTCTCTCCGTACGATTAATATTAATAGAAGGAAATGAGGAACTAGGCGGTAAAATAAGGACTGTGCACGATGGTCCTTTTAAAATTGAAGCGGGTGCCGATTCGATCGTCGCCAGGAAACAGAATATACAGCCATTTCTTAAAGAATTGAACCTGGAGGACCAAGTCGTCTATAACGCGACGGGAAAATCATTCATTCATACAGATGGGATGCTGAAGGGAATCCCCGAAGATGCCCTATTCGGAATACCAATGAGCCTGGAGTCACTGGCCAAAAGTGATCTGGTTTCCGCTCAAGGGAAGGTCGACGCCTTAAAGGATTTCTACACAAAAAATGAGACATTTACGAAGAATGACTCCATCGGTTTATTTCTTGAAAGTTTCTTAGGCAAGGAATTGGTGCAAAAGCAGATATCGCCTGTCCTATCAGGTGTTTACTCAGGAAAATTAAATGAATTGACCATTGCCAAAACACTTCCGGAGATGCTGGATTATAAAAATGAATATGGCAGTATAATTCGAGGTCTATCGGAAAATAAGCAGAAATACAAAAGCAAGGGGAATAAGAAGTTCCTTTCGTTTAAAAATGGCTTGTCAACATTGGTGGAAAGAATAGAGGAAAGCCTCGATATGGTCGAGATATTAAAAGGGGTCAGTGTAGATAAAGTCGAAAAAAATGATGAGTCGTACATCATTTCATTGGCAAACGGTGAAACGCTGGAAACGGACTTTATCGTATTGAGTACACCGCATACAATTGCCCAGAAATTATTGGGGGATCGGGAGTTGGATGAGGACTTCAACGGTTTGATCAATAGTTCGATGATTAGCGTTTATCTAGGATTCGATATCCCGGATAGCATGCTTCCTAAAGACGGGACAGGTTTCATTGCAGGCGATAATAGTGATTTGATCTGTAATGCATGCACCTGGACAAGCCGTAAATGGGAGCATACTTCAGAAGACAGTCAGCTTTTGGTGAGGCTTTTTTATAAAAGCTCTGGTCCGGACTATGAACGATTACAGTCCCTTACAAACCAGGAATTGATCTCCGTGGCTTTACTCGACATTAAGAACAGTCTAAGCATTTCAGGGAATCCAATTACGAGTGAAGTGACGAAATGGCAGGAAAATATGCCGAACTACCATATTAAACATCCTCAAATCGTTCAATCACTGGAGGCGAAAATCTCCGAGAAATATCCGAATGTTTTACTTGCGGGCTGTTCATACAATGGAGTCGGAATCCCTGATTGTATAGCTGATGGGGAAAAGAAAGCGGAAGAGATATGTCTGAAGTTGTAAAAGGGGGACTGCCAGGCGGCAGTCCTTTTTTTAATGAATGCCGGAAATTCCGTTTGAAGTTTCCGGCATTTACTGTATAATGATATTCGTAAAATTAAACTGAAAGTTTACTTATATAAAACTTTATCTACTATGTGTTTACTATAAGTAAACCGATTGAGGGTTATGGAATGCAAATTGGAAAAAAAATAAAGAACCTTCGCTTGAAAAAAGGATTGACCCAGGAAGAATTGGGCGAAAGAACGGATTTAAGCAAAGGATATATTTCGCAGTTGGAAAGGGATCTTAGTTCCCCTTCGATTGAAACTCTTTTCAATATTTTAGAAGTACTCGGCTGCAAGCCGAAACAGTTCTTCGATGATGAGGATCAAGTCCAAAAAGTAGTGTATGAAGAAGATGCACAAACGTTTTTCATCGATGAGGAACGGGGATACCAAATTCAGTGGCTCGTGCCTGAATCGAATGAAAAGGAAATGGAACCTATTCGCCTGACTCTCCAGGAAGAAGGGGAGTTCAAACAATTTGAACCATCCTTGTCGGAAACATTCGGTTATGTATTAAGCGGAAGAGTCATTGTAAAGCTAGGGACACATACGTATTTCGTCAAGGCAGGGGAATCGATTTATTTTCATGCTTCAGATGAACATCAAATCATCAATGATTTTGAAGGTCCGTCCGAGTTATTACTCGTGGTGACGGAATCATACTTATAAAATTCAAAAAAATGCAATCGTTGAAGATTGATGAGTAAGGGAATGGAGAGAGGGTAGAAGCTATGGCAAATGGGAATATAATACGCTTCGATCAGGTTACGAAGCAATTTGATGATGAAACGGTGGTTCTCGATAATGTTAGTTTTGAAATCGAGAGAGGGAAGTTCTATACGCTATTGGGTCCTTCCGGATGTGGGAAGACCACGATCCTTCGTTTGATTGCCGGATTTACGGAAGCTTCCAAAGGTGATATTTACTTTGAAGGGAAAAAGATCAATGATGTGCCAGCCAATAAAAGGCAAGTGAATACGGTATTTCAAGATTATGCACTGTTTCCGCATTTAAATGTGTTTGAAAATGTAGCATTTGGTCTTCGGATCAAAAAAATGAAGAATTCGGAAGTGGAAATCAAGGTGAAGGAAGCCCTCAGCTTTGTTAATTTGGAAGGGTATGAAAAACGGGAGATCAGGGAAATGTCCGGCGGTCAGCGGCAACGGGTAGCGATTGCGAGAGCTATTGTTAATGAACCTGAAGTCATCCTCCTGGATGAACCGCTATCTGCCCTCGATCTGAAATTGCGTACAGAAATGCAATATGAATTGCGGGAGCTGCAACAGAGGTTGGGAATCACGTTTATTTTCGTCACCCATGACCAAGAGGAAGCATTAGCGATGTCAGATGAGATTTTTGTCCTTAACAAAGGGAAAATCCAGCAAAGCGGGACCCCTACGGATATTTATGATGAACCGCTGAATCGATTCGTTGCCGACTTCATCGGTGAGTCCAATATTGTAAAAGGAAAAATGATTGAAGATTACCTCGTGGAATTCGTCGGCAGACAGTTCGAATGTGTTGACCAAGGATTGAACAGTAATGAAGCTGTCGATATTGTCATCCGCCCGGAAGATTTAGAGATCACTTCCATCGATCGCGGAAAACTGCAAGTTCGGGTGGACTCCCAGCTATTTCGCGGTGTTCATTATGAAATCAGCTGTTATGACCATGATGGAAATGAGTGGCTTGTCCAATCAACGAAAAAAGTGGCAGTCGGAGATGAAATAGGTCTTTATTTCGAACCGGAATCGATCCATGTCATGCGATTGGGTGAAACTGAAGAAGAATTCGATAAGCGTCTGGAAGCGTATCATGATGGGGAAAGTCATGAAGAATAAAATATCCCGGAATATTTACTTCATACCCTATGTCTTATGGATTGCTTTATTCGTGATCGCACCCATTTTGTTAATCCTTTACTATTCCTTCTTTGATATTGAAGGCAATTTATCATTGATTAACTATCAAAAGTTCTTTACGCCAGTATATTTAAAAATGACATTAAGCTCATTTTGGTATGCATTCCTGATTACGGGAATATCCCTTATAGTGGCTTACCCGACAGCCTATTTGTTAACGAAAACCAAGCATAAGCAGTTGTGGCTTTTGCTGATTATCGTGCCTTCCTGGATCAATTTACTTTTGAAGGCTTATGCCTTCATTGGAATTTTTGGCACGTATGGTGTGGCGAATGGTTTTCTGGAAGCGATAGGAATCGGAAAGCAGCAGATTCTCTTTACGGATTTCAGCTTCATATTCGTTTCGGTTTATATTTTCATCCCGTTTATGATTTTACCGATATTCAATGCGCTTGATGAAATGAATCCAACCCTTTTGGATGCGGCCAATGACTTGGGAGCGTCCCGATGGATGACATTCCGCCGTGTCATTTTTCCATTGACGTTAGATGGGGTAAAGACGGGATGCCAAGTAGTCTTCATCCCCGCACTTTCATTGTTCATGCTTACAAGATTGATTGCCGGTAACCGAGTCATTACGCTTGGTACGGCTATCGAGCAGCACTTCCTTGTAACACAGGATTGGGGGATGGGTTCCACAATCGCGGTATTTTTGATTATTATAATGTTCCTGATTATGTTTGTAACGGGTAACCGAAAGCAGGGTGTGTAAATTGGGCAATAAATTATCACCAATATCAAAAGCGTTTCTCGTTTTGATTTTTCTCATTCTCTATGCACCGATTTTCTTTTTAGTCTTTTACTCTTTTAACAGCGGTGGAACGATGTATGACTTTAAAGGGTTCACGATGGAGTGGTACAAGGAGCTGTTCCAAGATACGAGGCTGTTGATCATTGTATTGAATACACTTGTGATAGCTTTATTATCTGCACTGATCGCAACGATCGTCGGGGTGATAGGGGCAATTGGAATTCGCTCCTTTACGAGCAGAAAAGCTAAGAATACGGTATTGTCATTGAATAATGTATTGATTGTCAGTCCCGATGTGATCATCGGCGCTTCCTTCCTGATTTTATTCACAATGGCCGGGATCAAGCTTGGATTCTACTCGGTACTGTTGTCACATATCGCCTTCAGTATCCCGATCGTTGTGCTGCTGGTCCTTCCGAAACTTCAGGAAATGAGCACCACTTTAATCGATGCGGCCCGGGATTTAGGGGCAAGCCGGTGGGATGTATTGACGAAGGTCATCCTTCCATACATCTTGCCAGGTATCTTTGCTGGTTTTTTTATGGCATTGACTTATTCACTTGATGATTTTGCGGTAACGTTCTTTGTGACCGGTAATGGTTTCTCCACTCTTTCCGTGGAAATCTATTCATTGGCCCGCCGTGGAATTTCATTGAATATCAATGCACTATCGACACTGCTGTTCGTCGTGACACTGCTGTTGGTTGTCGTCTATTACTTTATAACTCAACGTGTTAGGCAAACGGGAATGGGGGGGAAACGATGAAAAGGATTCTCCAAATGTTTTTGCTCATTTCCCTCGTATCCGCTTTGCTGCTATATGCGATTTCAAAATTGAATTCAGCGCAGGGATTTACGAGCAGCAATACGCTTACCATCTATAATTGGGGCGATTACATCGATACGGATCTAATCGAACGTTTTGAAGAAGAAACAGGTATAAAGGTCATTTATGAGACATTCGATTCGAATGAGGCCATGATGACTAAAATCGAACAGGGCGGTACGACTTATGATATTGCCATTCCGTCTGAGTATATGATCGATAAGATGAGGCAAGAAGACTTGCTGGTTCCCTTGGATCATTCCAAGCTTCCGAATTTGAAAAATATCGATGAGCGATTCATCGATCTGCCATTCGATCCGGAGAATAAATATTCCGTCCCGTACTTCTGGGGAACCGTTGGAATTGTTTACAATTCCAAGATGCTCGGTGGCAAAGAAATAACGGCATGGGCGGATTTATGGGATAAAGATTTAAAAAATGAAATCCTTTTGACGGATGGCGCTAGAGAAGTGATGGGCATGGGACTGAACTCTTTGAATTATTCATTGAATGATACAGATGAAGAACACCTTCAAGAGGCAAAATCCAAACTTGATGCCCTCACCCCGAATATTAAAGCAATAGTGGGGGACGAAAGCCGCATGCTATTGGAAGCCCAGGAAGCGGCGATTGGCCTTGTTTGGTCGGGAGTTGCTTCTGAAATCATGGCTGAAAATGAAGATCTCGAATACGTTGTTCCAAAAGAGGGGTCCAATCTATGGTTTGATAATATGGTCATCCCGAAAACAACGAAAAATGTCGATGCGGCCCACCAGTTCATCAACTTCATGCTGGACCCGAAAGTTGCGGCTCAGAATGCTGAATATGTAAGTTACTCGACACCTAATAAAGAAGCACTTAAATATATGCCTGAAGAAGTGGTGAAGGATGAACGTTTCTATCCATCACCTGAACTGACGAAGAAACTGGAAGTGTATGAAAACCTTGGGAAGAAAAACTTGGCCCGTTACAATGAACTCTTCCTTGAATTCAAGATGCATCGTAAATAACAAAATAAATAAAGCATGGTGTAGGAATTCCCTCCGTACACCATGCTTTTTCGTTTGCTCGAAACTCACGAGTAAAGGCCGAATTACACTCTGTTACCTATAAATCAAAAGTTGATATAACGGTATAATACCGTTTTTTGTAATGAACAACCAAAACTTTAAAGTAAATCTGTAACAGAATGAAATACTCTAAAATATCTGTAGGGATATAAGTATGTTAGTATAATGATTGAGTTAGTGCATATTGAAGGTTGTGTTAAAATCTTAAGGATTAATTAATATTTACAAGCTATCATAATAGAAAACTTAAGGGAGATTATTCATGAAACTATTAAAAAGCACGAAGGCATATATTTGGGCAGGGAGCATTTTAATCATTGCCGGGATCATGGCATTTGCGATGATTTCGTCCATGGATAAGACAATTGCGAGTATCGATGGCAAGAAAATCAATGAGGATGAGCTGTATGACGCGCTTGTTGCGGGATACGGAGCAGATACTTTAGACCTGTTAATTACGAATAAATTGGTTGAATTGGAAGCGGAAAAAGCAGGAATCAAAATTAAGGATGAAGAAATCCAGAAAGAAATCGATGTTATGGTTGAGTCCTATGGTGATGAAAAGTCGTTAAAAGAACAAATGGAAGCAAGCGGTTCTTCAATGGATGCTTTAAAAAAGGACATCGTGGTTTACCTGCAAACGAAGAAACTGGTCGAACCGAGAATTACCATAACGGACGATGAAATCAGTACGTATTTTGAAGATAATAAAGATACATTTGCTCAACCGGAACAAGTGGAAGCTAGCCATATTCTGGTCGAAGACGAAAAAACGGCTAAAAAGGTTGCGAAAGAACTTGCAGCAGGCGGTGATTTCGCTAAGTTGGCAGCTGAATATTCCACTGATACTGAAACGGCGGATAAAGGTGGAAGCCTAGGGTATTTTGGGAAAGGCAATATGGTGCAAGAGTTTGAAGATGTTGCTTTTGATCTTGATATAAATAAAGTCAGTGATCCAGTCAAAACCGAATATGGGTACCATATCATAAAAGTGACCGGTAAGAAGGAAGCGAAAAAAGCTAATTTAGAAGACAGTAAAGAAATAATTAAAGAAACGCTTCTTTCTGAAAGATTACAAGAGGAATATCCAGTTTGGTTAGCCGAAGTGAAAAAAGACCATGATATAACGAATAAATTGGAGGACTCTAAATAAGGTTATCAAGTGAAGGATATATGAAAAAAGGGTTCTGGTGTACCTTTCATCGAATGATGTTCCAAATCCAATTGGCCCAAAGCAACACATTCAACTCCATAGGTATGGTTCTGTAAATTTTATACAGAGTTGATTGGAGCGGAAGGTACGAGACTCCTGCGTGAAATGCGCGTCTAGGGGAGACCCCGCAGGCGAAAGCCGAGGAGGCTCCCCGACCGCCCGCGGAAAGCGAGTGCCTGGAGCGGAAATCAACATCCAAATTGTACAAGCCATAAAAATAGACAAACTCGATTTTCATTGAGTTTGTCTACAGTCTGAGCTGAGGCATAATGCCTCAGCTTTTTTATATATTAGAAGTTGGATGAGATGGATTTTTGATTGGATAGTCCTGATTTTTTAACGATTTCATCACTCTCTTTTTCATTATTGGATTTCAATGATTGTGCTGGCGTTTCTTTTAGCTGTTTACCGGCAACGACCACTTTTGAACTGATGTCTTTCAATTCACTTGTTGCGTCCTTCGCTGTACCAAGGGCATCAGTGGAGATATCCTTTACTTCAGATACTTTACCCACCACGTCTTCATTGACAGTTTCATATAGTGTTTCAACGTCATTGATTGCCTCTTTAATCGTCTCCGTTGCCCCTTTGACTCCTGATACCATCTGTTCCTTCATTTCGCCGGGATTTTCCTTGACCTGTTCAATCATATTCATGGAGTTGTCTTTTAAAAGGATGGCAGATCGCTTTACTTTATTTCTCGTGTTGGAGTCGAGCAAGGTCAATGCACCGCCGACAAGCCCCCCGATTAGAATGCCTTTTAAAAGTTTGCTATTCGTTTGAGTCTCGATAGTTGTTTGAGTCATTTATATTTCCTCCTTTAGAATAGTAGATTGTTTGCTTACTTTGGGTTTTCCCTTATTTACCATAAGTTAAACTGGAAATAATAAACTGTCATGGGATTGACATAATAAATAAAACAATAGTACTCTACATATAGTTAAATGACTGAACTACTTTTTATGGAGGTGCAACCATGACTAATGAAAAAGTTACTGGATTGATTGATCGATATATGAGGGTTTCCTTCTATGTCAATAAAATGGGGGAGCTATTAATAAAAGATCAGATTTGTGATGTGCTGACGAATGAACAATACTATACTTTACGGTTCATTCAACAACAGGGTTTGTGTACATCGACGGAAATCAGTGATGCCTTTTATATTAATAAGAGTGCCGTCACGTCCAACATCAACAGGCTGGAAGGCAAAGGATTGATAGAAAGGGAACAGGACCTGGTTGACCGCAGGGTCTTTCACTTGAAGCTTTCCAAAGTGGGGGAAGCGTTGTTGCAGGAAACGGAAAATAAGATTCATAAATTGGTAGAGAGCATCATGACGAAATTCGATTATGAAGAGATTGTCAGATTCCTTGATACATATGAGAAGCTTTCACAAATTTTTATTCAAATGAAGAATGAGGAATGGGAGGAAATATAATGAGGGGGATCATAAAGGGAAGATGGCTGGTCATTATCGCTTGGGTTGCCATTACGGCAGGTTTATTGTTTGCGGCACCGAATATGGCGGACCTTGTCCGGAATAAGGGACAGCTGGATGTACCGGCAGAGTACTCCTCTGGGATGGCCAATGAGCTAATGAGAGAGATCCAGGATAAAGATGAGTCACAAGTGGCCCTCGTATTTCATGGTGATAAGAAGCTGTCTTCCCCGGAATTGAAAGAGATCGAGGTAGCGATCCAAAACCTTGAAAAGAATAAGGCAGAGCTTGGCATCAAAGAGGTCATGACCCATTTTAAAGAGCCCTCGCTAAAAGGTCAGTTGGTCTCGGAGAATGAATCAACGGTTTTGACATCCATCACGATGGTCAAGGGCGACCGGGAAGCTAAGGAAGTGATCGATGCCCTTTATAAAGAGTTGGAACAAGTGGATGTCGAGCATTATTATACAAGCAGTTGGATGATCGATGAAGATCTTAATGCGAATTCCCAAGAGGGGCTGAAGAAAACTGAAGGCATCACGGTTGTCTTCATTCTGGCTGTGTTGCTGATAGTCTTCCGTTCAGTGGTGGCACCGATCATTCCGTTGGTAACGGTAGGTTTCACTTATTTATGTTGCCAATCCATCGTCTCATTCCTGGTGGATAAATGGGACTTTCCGATTTCGTCTTACACCCAAATATTCCTGGTTGGTATTTTATTTGGAATCGGAACTGATTATTGCATCCTGCTTCTTAGTCGTTTCAAGGAGGAGCTATCATCTCGGGAGTCCTTGCCTGAAGCCATCGTGGAGACATACCGAACCGCCGGTAAGACTGTCTTCTTCAGCGGTCTGACTGTAATGATTGGCTTTGCGGCAATTGGTTTTTCTACTTTTAAGCTCTATCAATCTGCGGCGGCCGTTGCCATAGGTGTTTTCATATTAATGATCGCCCTATATACGATCGTCCCATTTTTCATGGCGGTTCTTGGCAAGAAGCTATTCTGGCCGGCGAAAGGGAAACTTGCGCATAGTGAAAGTAAACTATGGGGAACTCTTGGCAACTTCTCCTTGAACCGCCCATTATTGGCGCTTATGATTGTCGCAATCGTCTGTGTTCCCTTTTTGTTTATGTATGATGGGAAGATTTCTTATAACTCCCTTGAAGAAGCGGGTGAAGATGTTCCTTCCATCATGGCATTTAATATCATTTCCGATGAATTCGGCCCGGGACAATCGATGCCAACTCAGATTGTCATAAAGAATGACGAACGCATGGATTCGGAGGAATATGTCGCACTTGCTGAAAAAATCAGCCAGGAAATTGTCAAGGTGGATCAAGTTGAAATAGTTCGATCCATGACACGCCCGACAGGTGAACCCATTAAGGACTTATTTGTCTCCAATCAAGCCGAAACCTTGGAAAAGGGAATCGGGGAAGGAAATGAAGGCATTAAACAAATCAGCGATGGATTGAAAACGGCAGGCAGTGAGCTATCCGATTCAGGACCGCGATTGAAGCAAGCGACGGACGGAATAGGGGGGCTCATATCCGGGACCAATGAATTAAAGAGCGGCGTAGGTCAGGTGGAGAAGGCGTTAACAAGCATTGAAGCAGGCATTCGTGATGGGTCTTCAGGAACCGGGGACATAAAAAACGGATTGAATGAGGTCAAGGCAAACTTGGATAAGCTCGCCGCCGGAAGCGGACAGCTTCTCGAAGGCTATAAACAATCAGCTAATGGGTTAAGTGAGCTCACAGGTCAATATAAAGAAATTCAAACTAACCTTACGGGTGTATCACAAAGCCTTGCCGGTTTAAATCCTTCCTTTGAGCAAATGGAAGCCACTCATCCAGAATTACAGGCTGATCAGTCCTATCAAACGATCAAGCAAACAGTGCAAGGGGCACAGGGTGGCTTGGAGCCCATGGCAGCAGGCCTTTCAGAGCTCAATACGAATCTTGGTTCAGTGTCCGGCGGTTTGAATACGGCGAATGAAAATATGGCAGAAATCGTAAAGGGTCAAAATTCTCTTGGGGAGGGCCTGAACCAATTGATTTCAGGCGTTGACAATTTACAAAAGGGTCTAAGCACCATGGCTAATGGTCAGGGGGAAGTCATAAATAATCTGTCAGGTTTTAAAGGGGGCCTTACTAGCTTAAGTAATGGGCAGCAAGAACTCCTGAATGGTTTTTCAAGACTCGGCGGTCAGCTTACTGATTTGACTGAGGGCTTAAATGAAAGTGCGGATGGTCTGAATGAAGTCCATGATGGACTATCGTCCGCACAGGGTTATTTATCAGGGCTGGCAAAAACGGATAAAACGGTAACAGGCATGTACATTCCCAAAGAAGTAGTGGAAAGCGAAGAATTCGGGGGAAGCATTGAACGCGTATTTATCCGAAGATGGTAAAACCATGACCATGGATGTGGTGTTCAAGGCGAATCCTTATTCCAATGAAGCAATCGAGCAAATCGATTCGATTGAGGCAACCGTTGAAAGAGTAACGAAAGATACAAAGCTTGAAAACGCGCAAGTGGCGATAGGGGGAATCACAAGTACACATCATGACTTGGGCCTGATGTCTGGGGAGGATTTCTCAAGGACGGTCGTTTTGATGCTGTCGGGTATTGCAATCATTCTCTTTTTCATGCTGCGATCCTTGATCATGCCTGTCTATTTGATTGTGTCGCTCGTTTTGACTTATTATACAGCGGCAGCCATTACAGAGTTGATTTTTGTTAATATTCTCGGGTATGCCGGCATCGGCTGGGCAGTTCCTTTCTTTGCCTTCGTCATCTTGATTGCTCTTGGCATTGACTATAGCATTTTCTTGATGGATCGCTTTAACGAGTGGAAGGATAAGCCGGTCAAGGAAGCGATGTTACTGTCCATGAGAAAAATGGGAACGGTGATCATCTCGGCGGCTGTCATTCTGGGCGGAACCTTTGCTGCCATGATGCCAGCAGGAGTTTTATCGCTCTTGGAAATAGCCACTTTAATATTGGTGGGGCTTGCTTTATATGCATTTGTCATCTTGCCATTATTTATTCCGGTGATGGTTGCAACGTTTGGAAATGCGAATTGGTGGCCGTTTTTGAAAAATAAGGAATAAAATGGACTATAAAATAAAGAAGGGCTCCATTCCGAAACCCTTTTTGAATGATCATAAGATGGGAAATGGATTTAAAAGCTCGCCCGGTGGAGGAAGAATTGCAATCATAAGTTCCATCATACACATAATCAGGCGTACTGGTTTTGTAAACTGCATCTGCAACACAGGTTTTTCAACTTTCTCAATCGGTGTTACTCTCGTCTACAACACAAATCTGTTACGGTCTGCTGGTGCATGAAACGAATGTGTGGAATCAATAAATACATGCTTGCACTCATTCGTTAATGAAACTTTTAGTTAAAAGGGGATTGAAAAGCGTTTCAATAAAAGTTTCAGAAAGACTGTTGGCACATGGAGTTCTGTCTAATTACTAAAACTCTGTTGACTGGAAAAGGATTCTTGCTAAAAACGAGTCCAAGGGAGACATACCGTACCGGACACTAAAGGTGCCGAGGAGGCTCACGGGCCTCCAGCTCAAAAGCGGGTGCCTGCAGTGGAATTCAACCTCAACTTCCAACTCTCAAAAAAACTGTAGACCAACTCGATGGAGTTTGCCTACAGTAAGAAATAAACAACCGAAACAAAAAAACTATGTATTCCATTTCATAATTGGGGGATTCTTGTTTTATATTTAGCGATGATCTTTTGATTGTGTTCATCTGCCCCTTCGATATTACTGCTTAGGAATACGGGAGGGGTTTCCCCTGATTCAATAATCGCTTGGATGACTTGCGTGAAAATCATATTGAGGAGAACGGCCCCGACCACGGTCGATCCGGAACCAAAAGGTATATTATTTGATTTCAGTAATGTATCACCTTTGGCAATATGATTGTCTATGACCAAATCAACGACATCGTGGAGATAATGCTTCTGTTTATGCCGTGAAGAACAACTTTTTGCATACTCCGGTGATGTTAGTCCAATGACGAATGCCCCTTTTTCTTTTGCGATGGTGGCGACATCTATCGGAACGGGATTTACGCCGGATGACGAAATGACAATACAGACATCACCAGGACGGATATCTTCATCATGCATGAATTTCTCTGATAGGTCATTTTGGCGTTCAAGTTGGGATGACCTTGAAGCTCCTTTAAAAAGCATTAGATCTTCAACGAAAATTGGACGAATTGCGGCTAACCCACCTGCCCGGTAGAATACCTCTTCGGTCAAAATGTGGGAGTGTCCGCTTCCGAATAAATGGATGATCCCATCCGACATGACTGCTTTTGAGATATGTTCCACAGATTCCTTAATTGATTGCTTTTCCTGTTCTCCCACAATTGTGAGTAAAGCCTGCACTTCTTCAAAGTATGAGTTCATAAATGTGACACCCTCCGATTACCTTGGTGATTAAAGTCTAAATATTCATTTTTATCTGCTTATATTGATACTGAACTTGTACCTGTCCGCCCGATAAGCCGATTTAACATATTCAAGGGGAGTTCCGTCTATTAGGAACGTATGCCTTTGAATGAATAATATGGGTGAGTGCTTTGGAATCGCTAAATGGGTGACTTCCAATTCAGAAGCAATCGATGATTCCAACGTTTGTGTAGCATAGTCTATTTTTAGTTTAACGTAGTTCTCCACATATTGGTAAAGGGAAAGATTAATGATTTCTTCCGTTAATCCTTTAATTAAATTGGCAGACATGTACACGGTTTCGAGCGCCATTGGAACATCATCAGCCAACCGAATGCGTTTTATTTCATAAACGGGAGCATAAAGGGAAATGTGCAATTCACTTGCAATCTTCTTATCAGCCGGAATGATTTCAAAGCTCAGCAACTTGCTGCTTGGATTTAATCCCCTGGCCTTCATGTCCTCGGTAAAACTGGTCAGCCCATTGAGCTGCTGCTCCAATTTCTTATCGGCGACAAATGTTCCCCTTCCTTTCTGGCGGTATAAGTATCCGTCATTCACCAAATTATTTATGGCTTGGCGGACGGTCATCCGGCTAATTTCGAATTGCTCGGCATATTCACGTTCAGATGGAAGGGCATCGTGCGCTTGGAACTCACCGTTTTCTATTTGTCTCTTTATTTGTTCTTCAATTTGAAAATAAATCGGAAGAGGTGAGTTTTTATCAATCATCGACTTTCGCTCCTTTAGGGTATTATCACTCCGGATAACGCTTTTTGGTCTGCGATAATTGTAACATTATTATGTTTTTTTAGGATAGATGCAGGAAATTCCTCGGAAATGTCACCGTGTATCAATTTCTTCAGTGTTTCGGCTTTTTCTTCACCAGAAATCAGCAGCAGAATTTCTTTGCTTTTCATGATTGTTGAAATGCCCATCGTAACGGCATGTGTCGGAACTTCGTCTATGGAGTCGAAATAACGTGCATTCGCTTGGCGCGTTGACTCTTCAAGTGTCACGACATGTGTACCGGATGTGAAGGAAGTTCCAGGTTCATTAAAACCAATATGGCCATTTTGCCCAATGCCAAGTATCTGAAGATCGATCCCTCCCACGGAATCAATCATTTCATCATACCGTTGACATTCTCCGTTCGTGTCATCGGCTGTGCCATTTGGCAGGTGAGTGCGCTCTTTATTTATATTGATGTGAGTGAATAAGGAGTCATTCATATAATAATGGTAACTGTTTGGATCATTTGGTTTTAAGCCGATATATTCGTCAAGATTAAAAGACGTTACATGTTCATATGAAGTATGATTGCGCACGTGATCTTCAATCAAATTATCGTACATTCCTTTAGGGGTACCGCCTGTTGCAAGGCCCAATTTGATATTTGGATTTCCTTTGACTTTTCCGATCACTATTTCTGCGGCTTTCCGGCTCATTTCCGTGTAGTCCTGCACTTGTATGATATTCATTATACATTCTCCTTTTTAAAAGCTAAATTCCCTCTGCAGAACGTCATTTCAACGTCCAAGCGGTCATTCAATATTACAAGATCTGCGTCCTTGCCGACCTGGATGCTTCCTTTTCTGTCAAAAATCCGAAGTTGTTTGGCAGGGTTTTCCGCTGTCATTTTAATAATGTCAGTCATGGAACAATCGGTATATTCCATTGTGTTCTTGATGGCATCGTTCATTTTCAATATACTGCCGGCTAGTGTACCGTCTGAAAGCGTTGCTTTCGTTTCGTCAACATTAACAGGCTGACCGCCTAAATCATAGGTTCCCTTTTCAAGCCATTTGGCACGAAGCGAGTCCGTTATCAGTATCATTCGTTCGCTGGTAATTTGGTTATATGCCAGCTTGATCATTTCCGGCCTGCAGTGTATACCATCGGCAATAAGTTCAACATATAGCTCGTCTCGAAGATAAGCAGCTCCCAAAACACCAGGTTCGCGGTGATGGAGTCCACGCATCCCATTATAAAGATGTGTAACGTGGGTAGTCCCTGCCTGGATTGCTTCATCTATTTGGTCATATGTTGCATCTGAATGGCCGATGGAGGCGACGACGCCAGTTCCCCTTAAGTGGGCGGCAAGATCTAATCCGTTCGGTTGTTCAGGAGCAAGCGTTACAAGCTTGATTTGATTTTCGGCCATTTCCTGCCATCTTTTAAATAGAGTGACATCAGGATCAACGATATAATCCTCAGGCTGTGCTCCTTTACGGGCCGGTGAAATGAAAGGACCTTCTAAATGAATTCCAACTATTTCAGCGTTTTCTTGAGTTTGATTTTCGATATATTTACCAGCGTTAAGAAGTGCTGATTCAATGGCTTGGGTGGATTGGGTCATTGTAGTGGCCAGAAAGCTGGTGGTTCCTTCTTTAGGAAGGGTCTTTGCCATTGTGGATAATGCGTCATGTGTGGCATCCATTGCATCGGAATTGGATGCTCCGTGAATATGAATGTCGATGGCACCGGGAATTACCTGATAATCCGGTGAAAGGGTAATCACCTTGGCATCATCGTCCTGTTTGTATTGGCTGACTGGACCAACTTCGGCAATTTTTCCATCCACGACTTTAATGTACCCATTTTTGTATGTTTCCTTTTCGCTGTGAACCATCAGATTATTAATAATGAATGTTTTCATACATAATCTCCTTTATGAAAGTAAAACTTAATGAATGAGTCATGAAATGGTCTCATATATTTTGCCCTCATTTTATCGTTTTTATTAATAGTTGTCTAGACCAGTTAAGGAGTATCAGGAACAAAAATGATGTTTTTACTTTGTTTTCGAAGAATATAGTATATTTACAAGTAAATTGGTATAGACATCTATATATTTTCTGTGCTAGTATAATCCCAAAGAAAAGTTATCATATTGATAAAATGAAAACGCTTAATACATCTTGTTGTTGATCAAAGAAGTTAGGTACAAGGGAGATGAGTTCGATGTTAAATTTTTTGCAAAAGATCGGGAAAGCTTTAATGTTACCGATTGCCGTTTTACCAGCAGCCGCGTTATTGCTTCGTTTAGGGCAACCGGATTTACTTGATATAGCCTTTATTGCCGCAGCTGGAAAGGCGATATTCGATAACCTTGCGATATTGTTCGCCTTGGGAATAGCGATAGGATTATCCAAAGACGGAAGTGGAGCTGCGGCATTATCAGGTCTTGTTGGATACTTTGTATTAACGAATGGTACACAAGCGATTGATAAAGAGATCAACATGGCTGTTTTAGGCGGTATTATATCGGGTATAGTTGCCGCTCTTCTATATAATAGATACTCCGACATAAGACTCCCTGAATGGCTTGGATTCTTTTCAGGGAAACGATTCGTCCCGATCATCACTTCGCTTGCGATGATCATACTTGCGGGGATATTCGGTTTTGTGTGGCCTCCGATTCAAGATGTAATAAATAGTGTCGGTGACTGGATTACAGGTGCAGGGGCATTGGGTGCCGGCGTATTCGGCGTATTGAATCGCCTATTGCTTCCAGTAGGACTGCATCATGTCTTGAATAGTATGGTTTGGTTCGTCTTTGGTGAGTACAATGGAGCGACGGGTGATATAAATCGTTTCTTCGCAGGGGACCCGACTGCTGGGCCCTTCATGACCGGCTTTTTCCCGATCATGATGTTCGGTCTTCCAGCTGCAGCATTAGCTATGATTGCAGCTGCTAAGAAAGAGAAACGTAAATTGGTGACAGGGATGCTTGTTGGGTTGGCTTTCACTTCTTTCCTTACAGGAATCACTGAACCGATTGAATTTCTGTTCATGTTCATCGCACCGGTGTTATATGTAATACATGCCCTTTTAACCGGGGTCTCTCTGGCACTTGCTGTTATATTGGATATCCATCATGGGTTTGGATTCTCCGCAGGAGCCATTGATTATTTCTTGAACTTTGGTATTGCGCAAAAACCGCTATGGTTAATTCCGATTGGATTGGTATACGCGGCAGTTTACTTCGTGATCTTCTATTTTGTCATCAAGATCATGGATTTAAAAACACCTGGCCGTGAAGACGATGAGGAAGAAGTGGAAGAAGAAACAATTGTGAAAACAGGGGATAAATATACCGATATGGGATCGCTTTTCATTCAAGATCTTGGCGGTAAAGAGAATATAAAGCTAATTGATAACTGTGCAACACGCTTGCGTTTACAAGTGGCCGATTCAGGAAATGTGAATGAAGCAGCCTTAAAACGGCATGGTGCGCGCGGTGTCATGAAGTTGAATAAATCGAGTGTGCAGGTCATTGTTGGAACGAATGTTGAATTCGTTGCTAATGCAATGAAACAGCTTGTCAAAGATGGCGTCGACCCTAGTAAAGTGAAAACAAGTCCATCTGCACAAGTGGCAGAGGATGTTGTAGAGGAAAACCAAGCTTTGGGTGCAAATGACTTTGTTCTTCCAATTGAAGGAACCGTTTTACCGATAGAACAAGTTCCCGATCAAGTGTTTGCCATGAAAATGATGGGGGATGGCTTTGCTATCGAGCCGGTCAACGGAAAACTAGTATCTCCAATCGATGGTGAAGTGCTAAGTATCTTCCCGACAAATCATGCACTGGGCTTGAAAATGGATAATGGTCTGGAAATTCTGATCCATGTTGGTTTGGATACAGTTAAATTAAATGGAGAAGGGTTCACAGCTCTTGTTCAAGAAGGCCAAAGAATAACAAAAGGAACACCTCTTTTGGAAATTGATTTAGATTTCATTAAACGGAATGCACCATCAACGGTCACTCCTATTATATTCACAAACTTACCTGAAGGAACGGCAGTGAAGTTGCAAAAGTCAGGGATCCAGAAACAAAATACACCAGATATCATCCAGTTGGAAAAACTATAAATTTGTAAAAAGGGGTGTCGACTCGTCGACATTCCTTTAGACTGTAGACAAACTCAAAGAAAAGTGAGTTTGCCTGCAGTTTTTTTATGGCGCGGACGGTCGGGGAGCCTCCTCGGCTTTCGCCTGCGGGGTCTTGAGTTGGAGGGGGTGGTTTGGGTCATACTCACTGATCATCTCTCCTTCTATTGGCGATGCTCTTCGTGTTCCCGTTAATGTATCATTCCCTTCATGCTTCAGCTGTAGAAAGCGGGCTGACCACTTTCTGTTTGGGACGTACTGTTGTGGCCGTACAGTTTTCCACTTTCACCAATATCAACTCTGCTTCGATGGGAATGGCAGCCACATTGTTCAATGTACAAAACCGGATTGGCTCTGCAATTGGTGTAGCCATCCTAGCCAGCATTCTGGGGAAGTGGGCACTAGCTCGATAGGAACGAATGGGGAACACCATGTTAATTCAATATCCTATCAATTTGCTCTCCTAGGTTCTGTGGCTTGCTCGTCATAGCCCTATTATTTGCAATGCGTTTGAAAAAGTATGATTTTAAGGCCAAGATACCGAAACAACATATGGCTAAATCCCTGGATGTAAAACAGGTCAGAAGCGGATAAGTAACTCATTCAGTCAGGTTTCTGGTAGAGGAAGGCCACTGTGATTTTGCCAGTGACATCCCTTTCATTTTGCTAGCAGTATAGTGACTGCCTACATAAAATGTTAATTAAGGCTGGCTTTGCGGCTCACTACCACATATGAAAAAAAGAGCCTGTTCGATTGGAAACAGGCTCTACATAGTATATTAGGTCTTAAGGCTCGGCGGAAAAGAGTATCATGCATTCGAGCAAATGCTGGTTATTTCCGCTGCATCAACGATACGCTGAACTTCAGATCCCTCAAGTGTCTCTTTTTTCAACAACTCTTCAACGAGCTCTTCATACTGAAGGCGATTCGAGTCAATCAACATTTCTGTTTCAGATATCGCTTTCGTAAATAGTTCCTGCATCTTTTGCTCCTTCTCGCCTTTATTGAAGGTGAGGGTGAATCCATCTTGAAGCATTCCGGTATCGACCATTTGTTCAAGTAGATGTTTCGCCTGCTGCACGTCTCCGCCTACACCGATGCTATGTTCTCCTAAATACATTCTTTCCGCCACGCCGCCTGCCAAGATCATTTTGACTTGATCAAGCAATTCACTGGCTGTTGCCAGATGGAGTTCTTTTGGGATCGGCGCTACATATCCAAGGGCTTCCCCGCGCGGAATGATGGTCGCCTTTCTAACGGAGCCAGGCTTTGTCAAAGCAGCAATCAGGGCATGTCCACTTTCATGAATGGCCACACGCCGCTTCGTTTCCGCATCATTCAAGGTACGTGATGTCGCTCCAAGTATCGTACGGTCAATCGCGTAATCAAGATCCTGTTTATGAATCATATCCTGTTCATTCCTCAGGGCATGACGTGAGGCAGTATCGAAAAGGGAGCTTAAGTCAGCGCCGGAGAAACCGGATGTACTTTCAGCCAACTCATCCAGTGAAGCCAGGACATCTGTCGCTAGACGCTTTCCCTTCGTATGGATATCGATGATTTCCTTTCTTCCTTGTGTATCCGGAAGTGGGACTTGGAAAGAGAAATCGATCCTGCCCGGACGTAGAAATGCCTCATCGAGCATATCTTTCCGGTTGGTCGCTGCAATGAATAAAATGCCTTCATTTGGATGGCCCCCATCCAATTGGACAAGCAGTTCGGTTAACGTTTTTTCGCCTTCTTCCCCGCCATGGGGTTTCCTTTTACCAGCCAATGCGTCCACTTCATCGATGAAAATGACAGCTGGCGATTGCTTACGTGCATTTTGGAAAAGGCTGCGGACTCGGGCTGCACCGACTCCAACAAACATTTCGTTGAAAGCTGAACCGCTCGTTGAGAAGAAGTTTGCACCAAGCTCTTTTGCAATTGCCTGTGCAAGCAGCGTTTTCCCCGTTCCAGGAGGGCCGTATAATAAAATGCCTTGAGGCGGCTTAATTCCAATTTTAGCTGAACGTTCAGGTTCCTTTAGTGTAGTAAGTGTCTGAAGGATTTCCTGTTTGATTTCGGATTGTAAACCGCCTACATCATCCAAAGTTATCTCTGGCAGGGGTTTTGGGGTGGAAAGGCTTTGTTTTTTGCTGCCGATCCGCAATCCGCCCTTTGATTTTTTCTGTATAATGACACCGGTTGTGACGAGGGCCGCCATTAACCCGCCTAAAATCCATAATGCTGATTTATTAGTTGATGAAAAAGAATATTGAACGTTATAAGTTTCGACTAGTTTGTTGATCATTTGACTGTTGGGAGGAATACTGGAAACGTATTCTCCATCTGGTGTGGAGATGTGAAGAGTGCCATTTCTTTTTTCTTCAATGGTGACAGTAGCTCCATTTTGGGCTTTAATCGTTTTTTCCACCGATGAAAAAGGAATGACCATATCCTTTGACTGAGTAACAGCATACCAACTGATTCCAGCAATTATCACAATGAGAGCCGTAAGGAACGGCAGCAATTTCGAAACTAATTTAGAGTTCGAGTTCAATTTTTCATCTCCTTTAAGTATATATATTCAGTATAAAATTTTTAAACATGTAATCTATAGGTCTTTATGCCTTAAATTAAAGGTAAATAATGTTAAAGTCAAGAAATAATAATTATTATGAAGGTTTAAAGGGTCCGGAATTTAGGAATATTTAATCTAACCGGCATATTAGACTTTTTAAATGCAAAATGCTAAAGTGAAATGGTCTAAGTCATGAAAAAATAAAATGGTAGAAGAGTGTGAAGTTCTATGAGTAAATTTATAAAAGACTATATGATTACGATGAAGGATATCGTTAGAGAAGGTGATCCCATTCTGCGTCAGGTAACGGATGAAGTTAGCCTGCCGATTTCGGATGAAGATCGTGAAACGTTGGAATGCATGATGCAATACTTGAAAAACAGCCAGGACCCAAAACTCCAAAAGAAGTACAACTTACGTGAAGGAGTTGGGTTGTCTGCCAATCAGATAGGCTTGAATAAACGCATGTTCGTCATGTACTTTCCCGACGAAAAGGGGAAGCTGTTTGAATATGCCCTTGTGAATCCGAAAATCATCAGCCATTCTGCCACAATGATCTATTTACCGCAAAGTGAAGGCTGCCTTTCCGTCGACCGTGACATTAAGGGATATGTACCTCGTTATGAACGGGTTAAAATCAAAGCTTTGGACGGTAATGGTGAGGAAATAGAGATGCGGCTGAAGGGCTTTGCTGCAATCGTGTTTCAACATGAGCTAGATCATTTGAACGGGATGATGTTTTATGATCGGATCAATACCGAAAACCCATTCAAGCTTCCGGAAAACGTGGAAGTGAAAAGCCTGTAAAACCCAAAAAGGCAAAGCGCCATGCTTTGCCTTTTTACTGTTTTATGGCTTTAGGAAACATATCTTCTTCCATATGCTTCCGCAAATCACTGAAAATGGCCAGGCTCATTTGCTGGTATCCTTTTGAAGTGAGGTGGATGCCATCATCGCTAATCAAGGTACCCAAGTCTCCGGAGGATTTAATATGGGAACGGACGTCGATCAAAGGCACCTTTAATTCCTCTGCAAGGCTTTTCAATTGGCGATTATACATCCCATGCCAATGTTCAATACCGCCGACATGGGAAACGAAATGCCCGATTGAATGACCGAACTTATCGGCGATGGATCTGTAATACCTGGCAGGATCCAGTGGCGGAAGAGTTAAAAGGAAAGGGGTTATATGCTTGTCCTGAACCTGCTTGACAAGTTGTGTGACATTTTCCAGGTAGCGCTCGATTGGAACGATGGGCTCATGTTCACCTTCTGGATTCTTGACTACTTCGTCCCAATGGAAGTTACAGTCGTTTCCACCGACCTCTATTAATACGATATCGGGATTTTCCGACATGACGTCTTTCTCGATCCGGCTGACCAACAGGTCGGAGTTATCATTGAAAACCCCTTTATTCAACACTTCGACGAATGGCAAAGATTCTGTTAGCTTAGCTAAAGAGTTTGGATAATTTTCTTTAATGATGCGAAGGCGCCCCCTAACATAAGAAATGCCTCTGGTTAAACTGTCTCCAAAACATACGATCTTCAAACTTCTCACCTCGGTATGTGAATGTATTACTTATATTTTAGTAGTGGAATGATATTTTCGGCAATCTTCACCTCCTTTATTGAAGGGAGATGAAAATACAAAAAAGCGCTGGAAGTGCAGCGCTTTTTGTTTATTGTAAGGATTCCTTTTTTGAAGGTGTTTCCACCCTTGTTTTTCCCATGAAGAACACAGTGATGGCTGCAAGACCGATCGGAATGAGAGCCAAGGTGAAGATGAATGAAATCGAATCGGACATCGCATGAACGATTTTATCCAGGATAAAATCCGGAATCTCCGCACGTGCTTCCGATTGGAAGAGCTGGCGTGGGTCCTCCATCAATCCGGCTGTATCCGGGCTTCCTTGCATTCCTTTAAACGCATCCGTCATTTTACTTGTGAATACATTGTTCTGAATCGCTCCATATATCGTTACACCGAGTGTCATCCCAAAAGAACGGAGGAAGGAGTTCGTTGAGTTGGCCGAACCCCGGAATCTAGGTTCCAAGTTGTGGATGGATGCTATAGGCAAAAGGGAGAAGGAAAAGCCCATGCCAAATCCAGTCAAAATCATGTACAAAGTTAATAAAGTCCTGCTGGTATCAGGGGTGATGGTCCCTAATAAAAGCATTCCTGCAAAATAACAGATGACGGAAACCGTCATTAAGTTACGAAAGCTTGTCTTTGTATTGAATATCCCGCCAATTGCACTGCCGAATACAGAACCAAGCATCATGGGAGTTAGGATCAGTCCGGCATTTGTTGCGGAACCACCGTAAACTGCCTGTACGAAAATCGGGATATAAACGGTTAAAATAATGAATGTACCGCCATAAAGAATGGCTAAAATTTGAGAAGTGGCAAATAATCGCCTTTTAAACAGCCATAATGAAATGATTGGATCTTTTGCCCTTTTTTCGAAAAAGAAAAATGAAACGAAGAAAACCACAAAACTGGCAAACAGGCCTATGATGGGCGAGGAACTCCAACCATACTCCCCGCCTAGTTCAAGAGCGAACATTAAGCTGATAACGGCTATGACGAGAGTTGCTGCGCCACCCCAATCAATTTTTTGCTCCTGGGTGTTGGGTGACTCCTTGTAATAATTCCAGATGAAAAATAAAGAAATGATCCCAATCGGAACATTGACGTAGAAAATCCAGTGCCAGCTGGAGTATTCAGTAATGTAAGCACCTAAAAGTGGTCCCAATACGCTTGATGCCCCAAATACAGCACCGAAAAGGCCAGTTAATTTTCCCCGTTTTTCAGGTGGGAAAATATCAAAAATAATCGTAAAGGCTATAGGCATCAAGGCGCCTCCGCCGATCCCTTGGATTGCACGGAAGATACTTAACTGCACTATGCTCTGAGCCATGCCGCATAATGCGGAACCAATCAAAAAGACTATAAGTCCGAAAATAAAAAACCTCTTTCTTCCATACATGTCCGAAAGCTTACCGAAAATCGGCATACTTGCCATCGTGGCGACCATATAGGCAGAAGTCACCCATACAAACTTATCAAATCCGCCTAAATCAGAAACGATCGTTCCCATTGCAGTCGCAACAATCGTATTATCCATTGCTGACATCAGGATACCCAGCAGTAAACCGGCAACAATGAATTTTTGTTTTTTTTGAACGTTCATTTATTTTCCTCCTTCATCTCAACCAGCTCATGAATTTTCCTTTACATGGTTGAAGGGTAAACGTTAAGATGAAACAAAACATTTATCTTGATATTCAAGATAAATTCAAGTGTAAAAGGGGTGGCATTTTATGTCAAGCGATAATAGGTTGAATTCAGCTCTGTTAGAGAGTTTAACACGCAGATTGCAGCGGTATGGAATGAGATCCGTTTTATTTCAACAAAATATGGCCCAGAAAATAGGGGTGTCCCATACGGACTTAAAGAGTGCTGAAATATTGAATGAAACAGGACCGATTACCGCTGGTGAATTATCCAAAATTACAGGATTGAGCACGGGTTCGGTTACGGCACTGATCAATCGCCTTGAGAAATCGGGTTATGTTAAAAGGGAACGAGATCAATTGGACGGAAGACGGGTAATGATTGCGCCGATACCCGAAAGGCAGGAACAGATAAAATCGCACTATCAATCGCTCTCCATGGCCACAAAAGAATTATGCTCAGCTTATAATGAGCAAGAGCTAATATTGATCAATCAATTTGTTGAGGAAATCACAAAAATCATGGATAAAGAAAATGACAAGTTAATGAGTGAGCGTGAAAGGTAGCTGATATGGAGGCTGCCTTTTTTATTTTTAGCCAGCTGGGAGCTACTTATCCTGCGTAGGAAGAGAATGAACAATGTCTGTTTCCATTAAAATATATATTGATAATGAATTTCATTATCTGCTAATATGAATCTACAAATCATTTCAAAGGGAGAATACAATATGAAGAAAGCAAAGGCGTCATTAGCAGTCTTACTATCAACCAGTCTATTATTTGGCTGTGCGCAGGAAAAGAAAGGAACTGAACAGGCAGATGATAATGCCAAAGAAGTGAGTGCGAGTAAGCTAGATGGTGTATCTAGCGAGTACCGGGAATATGCCATTGGTGAAATAGAAGAGTTCGTAAACGCAACGGAAGAATTCACCACGGCCGTATCTGCCGGTGATATTGAAAAGGCGAAGGAATTATACGCACCAGCACGGATGCATTATGAAAGAGCGGAACCCATCGCTGAAGTTTTTGGCGATCTTGATCCCAAAATAGATGCGCGTAAAGGGGATGTCAAAGATGAAGATTGGGGCGGTTACCATAGGATTGAAATGGGGTTATGGCAAGAAAATACAACGAAAGGATACGAAAAGTTTGCTGATCAATTAATGAGTGATGTCAATTTGCTTCGTGCCAAAGTTGAAACGGTTGAGGTAACACCCGATTTGTTGATCACGGGTGCGGTGGATTTATTGAATGAAGTTTCAACAAGTAAAGTGACGGGAGAAGAGGACCGATACTCCCATACCGATTTATATGATTTCGTGGCTAATGTTGAAGGTGCGGAGAAGATCTATGAACTGCTTACTCCAGCTCTAAAAGAAAAGGATGCGAAGCTAGCTGAGGAAATCCAACAACGTTTTGACGATGTATACGGTTTGCTTGAAAAGCATAAAGAAGGGGATGGATACATCTCATATACGGATTTAAAGGAATCTGAAGTCAAAGAGTTAAGTCAAGCAATTGATGCATTGGCTGAACCACTTTCGCAAATAGGGATTGTAACGGAGGAATCTTAATTGAAAGAACAAACGCCGAAAGACGAAACCGGACTTTTTACAAAAAAGGTGAGTCGTCGTAACATGCTGAAAACGGCAGGAGTGGGTGGAATCGGAGTCGTGATAGGGGCATCCGGATTTGGCGGGCTGCTGACACTTTCTGAACAAAAGGCGAAGGGACAAACTAAGGATATTGTACCTTTTTATGGAGCGCATCAAGCTGGTATCACCACTGAAGCGCAAGATAACCTTTACTTCGCGTCATTGGAGGTAACCACGGATAAAAGATCAGACTTAATCCAATTATTCAAGGATTGGACAGAGGCTGCGGCTCAGATGACAGCGGGGAATTTGATTGGTGATACATCACTTAATACGAATATGCCCCCAAAGGATACGGGGGAAGCGAAAGAATTATCACCTTCCAATTTAACAATCACTTTTGGAGTGGGTCCGACCCTGTTTTCGAAGGATGGCAAAGATCGATTTGGTTTGAAATCAAAAAGGCCTGCTGAATTAAAGGACCTGCCCCAATTCCCTTTAGATGCGTTAGATGAAGAATGGTGCGGTGGTGATATTTGTATTCAAGCATGTGCAGATGATCTTCAAGTGGCTTTCCATGCCGTCCGGAACTTAGTGAGGATCGGCAGAGGGAAAGCGATCATTCATTGGGCACAAACAGGTTTTCAACGGACTAAGCAAGCCGATTCACAAAAAACGACACCGCGGAACCTTTTCGGGTTTAAGGATGGGACCGTCAATCCGGATACGAATGATAATAATGAAATGAATGAGCATGTTTGGGTGAAGGGCGAGGACGGTCCCGACTGGCTTGTTGGAGGCAGTTATATGGTGGTGCGGCGAATCCAGATGTACATTGAAGTTTGGGACCGGACTATTTTGAAAGAACAAGAAAATACATTTGGCCGTCATCGCGACAGTGGAGCTCCACTAGGAATGAAAAATGAGTTCGATACCGTGGATCTCGAAGCTAAAGACCCAAATGGAAATCGGATCATTCCAGAAGATTCACATGTAAGTCTCTCCAGAGGGGACGGAAAAGCAAAGATATTGCGGCGTCCATATTCATATGCAGATGGAATGGATCCCAAAACAGGGAGCTTCAATGCAGGCTTGCTATTCATTTGTTTTCAGCGAAACCCAAGTAAACAATTCATACCGATACAAGAGCGACTGGCAAAAAATGATAAGCTCAACGAATATATCGTTCACAGGGGCAGTGCCATGTTCGCTTGTTTACCAGGTGTGAATAAGGGTGGCTATATCGGGGATTCCCTTTTTGGATAAATATCATTTCAAATGAGGATGTGAAAATCGCCAGCATGGATATTATCCAGTTGGCGATTTTAGTTCATGAATAAGGAGGGACCACTATGACCGTTTCTAGATGGAAGAGTGGAATATTTGTTTTAGTCGTCAGTCTTTTATTTCTTTCGACTGATATTAAGATGGTTTCGGCGGGTGAAAACCACGATCAGCTCTTTGTTTATATTGGCGATAGTTTAATGAAGGTGAAATCAGGCGACCTTGAGGAAGTATCGAAAAATATCGAGCTATTCGAGCAAGATTGGAAAACGATAAAAACGGACAGCGAAAGTGCGAGGAAAGTCGACGAGAAGCTATCCGCAGTAAAACGTGCTGTTAGCGACCAAACCTCCACAGATGAAATCAAAAAGCGATTATCGGCATTATCAAGTACGCTTGTTATTTATGATACAAACGAAAACCCTGTTGACAAGACTGACTATAAAGAACGGTTACAAGCGATACTTCCATTAATAGATAAGTTGGAGGCATTGATAACTGAAGGTGACTTTGATCAAGCTAAAGTTCAATATACCAATCTCCTGAATCAATGGACCGATGCAGAGGTCATTGTCAGGGAGAAAAGTGTTGCTGCATATGGTGAGTTTGAAACGAAAATGGCCTTTGTGCGGATAGCGATTACCCAAGACCCTCCTGATCCGGAAAAAGCCCAAAAAAGTCTAACTGAATTGAAGGGTTTAATCGAGGATTTCCTTGCTGGTAAAGTTGAAGTAGGAAGCCAGAAGAACACCTATTCACTTGGGGATGTAACACAACTTTTACAAGGAAGTGCAACGGATATTGAAAAGGATGAAATCGATTCTGCCGTTGATAAGCTAAATGAAATCTTAACAATTTGGCCTAATGTCGAAGGGGAGGTTTCCACAAGGGACAGCAAACTTTACAGCGATATGGAAACGAAGGTCCCGACGGCAATCAGCCTATTGCAATCGAAAAAGGTAAAGGCGGATGAAGCAAAGGGAATCGTAACCGATTTAAACACAAGGTTACTCCCTTTAATTGAGGATACAGGTTATACAACATGGGATGCAGCTCTGATCCTTTTACGGGAAGGATTGGAAGCCCTCTTGATTGTAGCTACATTGCTGTCTTTCCTAAAGAAAATCGGGCAAGCGGACAAACAAAAATGGATTTGGACAGGAGTTGGTGCGGGGTTAGTTGCCAGTTCCATATTGGCGGTCATAATCAATATCGTTTTCTCTCAGATCACGGCTGCTTCAAGCCGTGAATATATTGAGGGAATCACTGGGATAATAGCCGTATTGATGATGTTGACAATTGGTCTTTGGCTTCATAGTAAATCGAACGTCCATGCATGGAACCGATATATCAGCAAGCAAATGAACCAAGCCATTGCGACGGGGAGCATCATCTCTTTCGCTTTAATCAGTTTTCTATCCATCTTCCGTGAAGGTGCCGAGACGATTATCTTTTATGCTGGAATGGCTCCTTATATGGAATTAAAGCAGCTGCTGAGCGGGATTTTCCTTGCCTTCCTCATTTTAGTGGTAATTGGTTTCATCATGCTGCGGTACAGTGTGAAATTACCGATGACCCTATTCTTTAAAGTGGCAACGATACTCATATATGCCTTGGCTTTCAAGATTCTTGGAGTCTCCATCCACTCACTTCAGGTTTCTCAAGTGATACAGACAAATACGATCAGCTCCTTCCCATTTGCAGAAACGATAGGTCTTTATCCAACAATGGAAACGCTGGTGCCGCAAGCTGTATTATTATTGCTGATTGCATTGGCCGCCATTTGGGTCAAAAAGAGTAATTCCTTACGTGCAACCGAATAATAAAATGGGACTGACAAATGTCAGTCCCATTTATGTGTGCTATTTGCGTAGTGATCGGCGATAGGAATATTGCTTCCATTGATAAAGGATGAGGCAGCCGATGCAGAATCCAAGAATGGCTATGAGTGAAGCCATTCCGACCATCAAGGTAAATATATAACCGGTAACATTCCAACCGAGCAAAAAAGAAGTGAATCCAAGTCCTAAGCAAACGACTGCTATTGCCTGGTTGAATTGTTGCTGTGAATGATCTTCAGGAATATAATCGGACGGTTTCTTTTTAAGAAAGAGCTTTGCCAGACGCATCACTGGATTGAAATTAAAGAGAAGACCCAAAAGCCCCGCTGTTAAAGGAATGGCTAATATCCATATTTGTCCCGTCAATAAGGCGGTGGCTGCGCTTAACAAAATGACCCATTGATTCGTACGTACTAAGGGACGGGGAATGGAACGAATTTCACTCGACATACAATACCAACCTTCCTTATGTGTTTTATTATATTTTATCCTTAATTTAATCATATGTGAAGAGAATGGTTAATAAAACAAAAGGTATCCTTGTTTATAATTATTTTAATTTAGTATTGATTATTATTATAAAAGCAGTATAATATATTTATCATGAAACAAAAGTTAGGAGGACAGTATAAATGGTAGCAAAAGTTTGTGAAACATGTGGAACACCAATAAAAAAGCTAAAGCATTCTTCCCTATGCCAGTGCGGTCCTAAGATACTGAGCAATCAATTCTCAGTTAAAACAAAAAAATAAACTCCACTGGAATAGATAAAAAGGGTTCCATCTTAATTTTTAAACAAAGTTGATTGGAGCGGTTGTTCGAGGCTCCCGGACCGCCCGCGGAAAACGAGTGCCTTACGTTCCAATCAACGTTCATATTTTATACACTCTCAAAAAATGAACCGATTATTCAATTAATCGGTTTTTATTTTTCCAATAAGGGGTAAAGAGCATAATAAATATTTTTCATTTCAATTAAAATAATGTACGATTATAGAATAGAATAAAACGTCATGAAGATTTGTCTAAACCATAACGTGACGGTTAGGAGGGGCTATGTTGGGAACGAGACTTTAAAAATTGGCGAGTTGGCGGAAATGGCGAATGTTACGAAACGAACCGTAGATTATTATACGAATCTTGGCTTGCTTAAAGCAGAACGTTCCGCCTCTAATTACCGTTATTATTCAGTAGGTGAACTTGAAAGGCTCCGCCGTATCGAAGGATACAAAAGAGAAAACCTTTCATTGGAAGATATTAAAGAAATACTTAAAAAGGATAAGGAAGCCGCATCAGCAATTGAGGCAAAAGGTCTTCAGCTCAAGAATAAAATGGATGACCTGAACGAAGAACTTCAGGAATTCATCAGCTTGATTGAAAAGGACGGAAAAAGTGAGCTTCTTCTAAAAAAACAGATATCCCGTGAAAGCATGGCCTTGATCCAATCATTACTAGTGTTGCTCGTATGATTAAAATTTATTTCTATAGTTTTATGCACAAAGGTGCATATTAACGATATAGGCTAAATGGTTTTGGTTCATGTTATAAGGGGAAAATCGCTTATTAAACGAAAATAACCATTTATACAGGAGGTGCTTGGGATTAAGCTGTATATGTCTAATCCGAAGATCAGTAGGATTGGAACTATATGGCGAACCCGCACATATTGGAGATTTTTATAAAATTATTGGCAGTAGCTGCATTAATAGCATTAACCGCATTTTTCGTTGCATCGGAATTTGCAATCGTGAAAGTCAGAAGCTCCCGGATCAATCAATTAATTGAAGAAGGGCATAGAAATGCCCTCGCAGCCAAGAAAGTGACATCGCATATCGATGAGTACTTATCTGCCTGTCAATTGGGGATTACAGTAACCGCCTTAGGTCTAGGGGTGTTGGGTGAACCGACGGTCGAGGCGATCTTAAAACCATTGTTCACTAAATGGGGATTAGAGGAATCTGTAAGTCACATCATCTCGTTCCTGATTGCGTTCGGTTCCGTGACATTCCTTCACGTTGTAGTCGGCGAACTCGCCCCGAAAACGGTTGCGATTCAAAAGGCAGAAGAGGTGACCTTGCTATTTGCAAAGCCGTTAATTCTCTTTTACCGCATTTTGTACCCATTCATTTGGTTACTGAATGGTTCTGCACGTCTCCTGACGGGCATGTTCGGATTAAAGCCTGCGTCCGAGTCCGAAATGGCCCATTCCGAAGAAGAGCTGCGCATCATTTTATCGGAAAGCTATAAAAGCGGTGAGATCAACCAATCGGAATACAAATATGTCAATCAGATATTTGAATTTGATGAACGTATTGCCAATGAAATCATGGTTCCGCGTACGGAAATGACCGTTATCGAAAAAGGCATGCCATTATTGGAAGTTGTTGAACTGATTCAAGAAGAACAATACACAAGGTATCCGGTCATAGACGGTGATAAAGACAATGTCGTGGGAATGGTCAATATCAAACGCCTTTATACAGCGACGATTACAGAAGATAATGTAACGGCTTTGACGGTGGATTCCTTTGTAACACCAATCATCCGTGTTCTTGAAACGATCGCCATTCATGATCTGCTGCTGAAAATGCAGAAGGAAAGGATCCATATGGCAGTTTTGACCGATGAATATGGCGGAACAGCTGGTCTTGTAACGGTTGAAGACATCCTTGAAGAAATCGTCGGGGAAATCCGTGATGAATTTGATCAGGATGAACGTCCGCTCATTCAAAAAATTGATGAAGGGCATTATGTATTCGATGCTAAAACATTGGTTGAAGATGTCAATGATACCCTTGCGATCGATTTGCCGGAGGAAGATATCGATACATTGGGAGGATGGTTCCTGACAGGCAGATTTGAAATCGCTGTTGGGGATAGAATTGAATACGCCGGATATGAATTTACTGTAAAGGAAATGGACGGCCACCATATTTTATATGTTGAAGTGAAGAAGATTAAATAAACGGGATCACACCAAAAGCCGAAAGTGAAAACTTTCGGCTTTTATTATGTATGAAACATTCATTTGGGTGTTTATGACAATGGTAAGGCAGACTGTTACTGAATTGGAAAAGGAATTCATGTAAAATGATAGTGTGGGTAACCATTTTAGCTTGGAAAATGTTAAAATTGATTTTGAACAATGAAACTATCTATATATCATTTCAAAGAATATAAAGTGAGTTCTGGTATTTTGCAATGCCATCATTTCGGGCTGGTATAAATAAGTATTGAAGGTGGGCGGGAAAATGGGTTTTAAGAAAAAGCAAATGTTGGGATTTGGTTTGATCTTGCTTTTCTTGGCTATTTTACTTTCATTCATGATGATTACGCTAAACAATTTAAAGAGCAGCATGACTGAAATAGTTGAAAATCGCTATGAAAAGGTTCAAGCTTCGATGGAAATCCGTCAGCTTTTTTCTAGGTCGGACCGTGAGATTTTGTTTGCAGCTAATGATGCAAATAAAGAAGAAAGAGCAGAGAGCCTCGAAATCATCAATGAAAATCATAATCTGATTGAATCAAAAATTGCCGGGTTATCAGGTTCGTTAAATAAGGCGAAAGCGAAGCAGCTATTGAAAGAGTTCGAGACCCAATATGCTTCTTACTCCATAACGGAGGCTGAGATCATTCAAAAGATAAAATCGGGAAACTCTTCTGATAATCTTTCAAGCCTGATGGATGACCAAAGGGAAAAACGAACGAAAGTCATCAGTACGATGGATGAATTTAAGGATTACCAAGAAGGTGTCATGAAAGATACCTTAAGTAATTCGAAACAAACCTATGAAGATATGATCGGTTTTGTAATTTTTGCGGTTATTCTCAGCATTTTGGTCATTTCCGTAACGGTTGTTTGGATGATTCGGAGCACTTCGAAAGATCTGCAATCGATTACGAAGGTCATCAAAAATATCGATTTTAACAATTTGTCGGTCATACCAAGAATTCCGGTTCGGACCACTGATGAAATTGGGGATATAGCGAAGTCGTTCAATGATATGGCGGAATCGCTTGAAATCTATAACCAAAGAGAAAAAGATTTCACTGAAAAGATCAGTGAACAGAACTGGATTCAGACCCGTGTGGCAGATATAGCTACCATGTATCAGCGCATTGTTGATGTGGAAGTCCTTGCTGACCGGTTCATTACAAGACTTGCACCGATGATGGGTGCTTCAATTGGAGCTTTTTACGTCAAACGGGGTAAGGGTGTGGATATGCGGTTTGTGAAGCTTGCCAGCTTTGCTGGAGATGGCGAAGATTCGGGCAGGCGTGAATTCCGTCTTGGCGAAGGTTTGATCGGTCAATGCGCCCTTGAAAAGAAATCCAAAGTCATCGAAGATATCCCTGAAGATTTCCAATTGGTTACGACAGGATTGGGGGAAGTCAACCCGAAAAGCATTGTCATTGCGCCAGTCATTTTTGAGGATGAAGTGGTGGCGATGGTTGAACTGGCGAGTTTGGAGGCCTTTACGAAGCTGCAAAAAACGTTCCTGAACCATGTTCTTGATACTCTGGGCATCACGATCAATAATGTAGAGGGCCGGATGGAAATAGAGCGTTTATTGAAAGAATCACAGGCACAGACTGAAGAGTTACAGGCTCAATCGGAAGAATTGCAATCACAGTCAGAGGAAATGCAAGCCCAATCGGAGGAACTGCAAACACAGGCTGAAGAGTTGCGAATGATCAATGAACAATTGGAAGAGAGAAATCGTGAAACGGAAGAAAAGTCGAAAGAACTTCAAGTCGCTAAATTGAATCTTGAAAAACAAGCGGAAGAATTGAAGTTAAGTTCAAAATATAAATCGGAGTTCATGGCAAATATGTCCCATGAATTGCGGACACCTCTCAATAGTATCCTGATTTTATCAGAAATGCTTTCAGATCCTAATGATAGTAAATTGAATGAAGAGCAACAGGAATTCGCTCGTGTCATCAATTCATCAGGCCAAGACTTATTAACGTTGATCAATGACATTTTGGATTTATCAAAAGTTGAAGTCGGAAAGCTTGAAGTGGTCTTTGATGAAATGAATTTGAGTGAGCTTCCTGAGTTATTGCACCGTAACTTCGATCATGTAGCGAAGAAAAAGAACATTGACTTCATAATCGAAAAAAGTAAAAACGTTCCGGATATTTTCTTTACGGATGAACAGCGCTTCCAGCAAATTTTGAAAAACCTGCTATCCAATGCATTTAAATTCACGGAAAAAGGTTCTGTGTCTGTCCAAATCAAAAAAGCTGATGAAGAAAATGTAGCACAATGGATACAGACAAAAGGAGCAAGCAATTGGGTTGAAATTAAGGTGACGGATACTGGCATCGGAATATCAAAAGAGAAGCAAAAACTTATCTTTGAAGCATTCCAGCAAGGTGATGGAGCTACAATGAGAAAATATGGCGGTACAGGGCTTGGGCTATCGATTTGTCGGGAGTTTGCCAAACTTCTGGGAGGCTGGGTCATTGTAGATAGTGAAGAAGGGCAAGGCAGTACCTTTACTTTCTTTATTCCAAGCATGCCAGAGGGTTTCAAAAATGTCGACGAAGCAATAGCTGCTTCTCCGGAAGTGGCAGCAGCTAACCACGATGATTCTGCAGCGCCTTTTGGCGATCGGGGAGAACCGGATGCAGGTATGTTGGAAGAAGAAGATCGGGATAAGGCAAAACCATTCTGCAATAAAACGGTACTGGTCGTCGATGATGATCACCGTAATATATTTGCCCTGAAAAATGCGCTGAAGCATGAGGGGATGGAAATCCTTACAGCTGAAAACGGCTTTGAATGTTTGGATCTACTTGAAAAAGGAAACAATATAGATGTAATATTGATGGATATCATGATGCCTGGTATGGACGGTTACGAAACGATGACCAGAATCCGCGAGCAAAGTAAATTCGAGGATCTTCCAATCATCGCGTTAACTGCGAAAGCGATGAAAGGCGATAGGGAAAAATGCCTGAAGGCCGGCGCTTCCGATTATGTCAGCAAACCATTAAAATTGGATCAGCTGCTATCCGTCCTAAGAGTATGGCTGACTAATTGATTGATAGTATGGGTGAGGAAGGATTTTCATGAAGGATACTTTAACGATTGAAGAAAGAGAAGATTTAGAAATCGAATTATTGTTAGAGGCCATTTATTCCGTTTCTGGCTTTGACTTTCGCAAATATATGCGCTCTTCAATTAAAAGAAGAGTTGAAAATAGAATGAGACTGGACCATATACGCAGGATTAGCGGAATGATAGAAATGGTTTTATATGAAAAAGGGTATGTCGAGAAGCTTTTGAAAGATTTTTCAATAAATGTCACTGAAATGTTTCGCGATCCGGAGTTCTTTAAAGCCTTTCGTTTAAATCTTGTACCGCTCCTGAAAAAACTTCCGGAAATCAGAATTTGGCATGCGGGTTGTTCAACCGGTGAAGAAGCCTTTTCCATGGCGATCATCCTCAAGGAAGAAGGACTTTATGATAAGGCAAGGATATATGCCACTGATATGAATGATGAAGTCCTCCGTCATGCGGAAAAAGGGATATTACCTTTAAATAGAATGCAGTCTTATACGAAAAACTATCTGCAAGCTGGAGGTAACCAGGAATTTTCGGAGTATTATACAACCGATTATCAAAATGCTTATCTTGATTCGGATCTCCTAAAAAACATTGTGTTTTTCCAGCATAATTTAGTTACAGATGGTTCGTTCAATGAGTTCCATATCATCATGTGCCGGAATGTGATGATTTATTTTACCGGTGAATTGCAGACCTATGTTAATCAGTTGTTTTATGACAGCCTTTGTAAAGACGGCTTCCTTGCGGTTGGCAGCAAGGAAACACTTCGTACATCATCCTTTTCGGAGGATTATGAGGACTTTGATTCAAAGGAACGGATTTATCGGAAACTGTAAAAAGAAAGAGTTCGCATTTATGCGGACTCTTTCTTTTTGATTAGAGAATTTTTCACTTTTTTTGCATTACTATGTTTAAGGCATCGGAGATAGGGGTATATATAATGAGTTGGTCTCCATACAGAATCTCTACTGCAGTTTATTATTATTAAAAGAGACTGAACTTCGTTATAATATAATGGAAAAATCCCTGTTAAGGGAGCTCTATAAAAGTACTGTTTCATATAAAAAAGATAAATGTTGCCGCTCGATATAAGCCAAAAGGGGAATGAAAGAATGACGATTTTAATCGTAGATGATAACCAGGTTAACCTTTTCGTTATAGAGAAAATTCTAAAACGAGCTGGCTATACGGATTTTCTATCATTAACTTCAGCTGTTGAGATGTTTGAATATTTACAGGTGGATAGTCCGCAACCTAAAGAGACTTCAGTTGATATCATTCTGCTCGATATCATGATGCCGGAGATCGATGGGATAGAGGCGTGCAGGAGACTTCAAAGCATTCCTCACCTTAGAGATATACCCGTAATTTTTGTGACCGCCCTTGAAGATTCAAACAAGGTTGCCGAGGCACTTGATGTTGGCGGAATTGATTATATAATGAAGCCTATCAATAAAATAGATTTACTTGCGAGGATTCGCGTGGGGTTAAGACTTAAATATGAAAAAGATTGGCATAAAATGCAGGATGAAAAAATCCGCAATGAATTGGACCTTTCCATGCAGGTTCAAAGTAGCTTATTAAGTGAACCCATTATAAATGACCACCTAACTATAAGGGCATCATACTTACCTGCGAATAAATTGGCAGGGGATATGTACTATTGGCACCGCATCGATGAAAGTCGGTATGGTATCATCCTGCTGGATATGATGGGGCATGGCATATCCGCATCACTTGTGTGCATGTTCATTTCCTCCGTATTGAGGGATGCCATCAGGATACATACGGATCCGGTGGCAGTAATAAACGAAATGAATCGCTGGATGAGTACCCTTAATAAAGAAGATAATCCAGTGCATTATTATTTTACCGCGATTTATATGGTCATTGATACAGAGCAAAAGGCTGTGGAATATGTGAATGCCGGACATCCTCCGGGCTTTGCTTTAATGGACGATGGAAAAGTGGCCTCACTTTCAAAAGGGACATGCCCTGTTGGTTTCTTCACCGAAATGAAAATAGAGAAGTCAGTCATTCATTATGAAGAGAAGATTCAGCTTATGCTATTTACGGATGGAGTCATGGAAGCGATAGATCGAGAAGGGACGGAAGGGCTCGACCAAATAAAAGAAGCGGTCTTGACGAGATGGTTCGATTGTAAAGAATCTCCCCCTATCGACTTTTTGATGTCCCCGGAAATGCAGCAAGATCAACCTGATGATATGTGTGTTGTTGTTATTCAAGCTAATTGAACAAGGAAGAGGCGGCAGATTATCTGCCGCCTCTTCTCTATAATAGAGGGTATATGAAATGAGAATGTGTTAAGAGAGTGAATCATATATTCGGCTATTTGTAATTAACGGTCATTTTTTAATTTACCAATGCCATCTTGGAGATTGCCTTTTAATTTATCGACTTTACCTTCTGCCTGTAAGTGAGGATCATTTTTCGCGTTTCCGACTTGGTCTTTCGTTTCACCTTTAACCTTATTTACAGCGCCTTTTACTTTGTCTGATAAACCGCTCATTATGTTACCTCCTTTTTCTTTATATACTGAATATACCCATGAAGAGTAGGGATAAACCTGTTTTTTATGGAGGAAGTTTAAGAAGCGATTATAGCCCTTTTATTTAACCTTTGGATGAACTGATATGACCGTTCAATGATATGATCCTTGTCATGATCCAATGAGGCCACATGATATGAATTTTCAAGGCGCACCATCTCTTTATCACCGGACATGACAGTATCGTAAATCTGATAGGAACACGAGTCCGGTACAACGTGGTCTTCTGGTGAATGGAAGATAAGAATCGGGCACGAAACGTCTATTAGTTTTTGACTGGTATGTTCCATTATATCAAGCAATTGATTAATCGCTTTGGACGGAACTTGCTCATATGTGATTTCTTTAGGTGTATCGTCTTTGATGTCAGGCTTGCCTTCGGGAATGAAGCGTGGAACCGATTGGTTACGATATCTTTCATATTCAGGAACTTTGAGAGCGGCGTTGATGGTGAGAATTCCATCACAAGCCAATTTTGTCGCTAAATCAAGAACTAGGGCGCCTCCCATTGATTGTCCGATGGCGAAAACATGGGTGCAGGTTCGCTTTAATTTTGCATAAGCCATTTCAACATCTTGTATCCATTCCAGATAATGAATTGATTCCATTTCATATTCATCTGTTCCGTGGCCTGCCAGTCGAGGAGCGAAGACAGTAAAGCCTTTGGCGGCAAATTTTTCACCTAAATACCTTACGCTTTGTGGCGTTCCGTTAAAACCATGGCAAATAAGGATGCCGATAGAATTGCCGGGTAAGAAAAAAGATTCCGCACCTGGTATTACCATTGCTGCTGTCATATTCCCATCTCCTTTGATTTAGCTAAGTTTTGTTAATAGAAGGTTTTAATATAATTAACTATTCCGATTATTTTACTTGGTTATATAATAGCATAATGAAAATTATGAAGTCAACTTGGTTATGTTCCAAAACTTCACTATTATTAAGAAGCATCAAAAGGATATAAAGATACTTATCAGGTCACTTTCGTCTTTCTGATTATATAAGAGCTGTCTTGGAATTTTTGATAAACTGAAGATGTTAATCACCGGTAATATATAAATATAAGAAATGGAGAAAAAGCATTGACTTTAAAGTGAAATGGGATTAATATAAATAAGCACCAACTAAGACATGCAAAAAACTTCATCGCTTTTGGCAGGTTGCTGAAAGAAATAATAACTATTGACTTCTTACTATGAAAATGATAAGATGAAATGGTCGCTGAAAAACACAGCGATTTAAAATAAGTTAAAAACTTCGTAGAAGTTGACAACTAATCAATAAGGTGTTATGATGAATAAACAGCCGTTCGAAAGAACGATTGTGGAAATTGCTCTTTGAAAACTGAACAAAACAAAGCGCCAACGTTAAATTTTAAGTGAGCACACACTATCAAAAAAGCAAATGAGCAAGTCAAACAT